>DATKPK010000091.1:0-8412 GCA_035524095.1 Binataceae bacterium (SeqCode)
GGCGACGCTATAGGGTTGATTCTTTTTGCTGGCCTTGACAAAGGCGTTGTTGAAGAAAGCGGCGAGTTGGCCAATTTGCGTAAGATCAAGTGTGACTTGAGAAGAGCCCGCGCTGTTGCCGATACCTTTCAGGACTGGCGCCGGAATCGTGACCCAATTCTTGTCACCTTCGGCGGCGTCAGCATTCGGGTTCAAGCGCACGCCGAGGACGTTGAGATAGACATGTTGGTAGGGCAGCGGCGATGGTTCAGCGATCGGGGTACCCTCGCTATCAACCTGAACTACTGAACCGATAAAGGCGAGCTGGATGACACCGTCACCACTTGGAATTTTAGCTGCCACGGCAAGGTGCTGATTGCTAATCATCACCAGCGTGAGGATTAGAAAGACTGGTGCGAGGAGCGCCAGTGCCGCCCGTCCTGAGGATAAATCTTTCACTCGAAACCCGTGTCCAAGCCGATCGGTCAGCGTTTTGGGTTAACCTATGTAACCGGCGAAGGCAAGCCACCTTCCGCGCACAAAGGCGTGAACAGACCTAAATTACCACGCACCTCGCAAACTCGTTTGCTCGCTTCGCCTTCGGCTCCGCTGGCGCGGCGGACATGGTAATGATGCTAAAGAAATCCTTATGTGCCCAAGCCTTGGAACGGCTCGGTGGGAGTCGTTGGGTGCTTGACTGCGCTGGCCGGTGGTCTGGAGAATCGCTCATGCGGCAAAGCGGGCGGGGCAGTGTCGAAAAAACGCGAAGAACGCAATTAGCAGGTGTGAAGAGTCTGCGCTTAGACAACTTAAGGATCGCGCTGATGGCTCGAATGTTAATGTCTGCCATCCTCACGGTCGTGACGCGCTGGGCGGCGGGATGGATCAGTGCGCTGCTCGTGGCGGGGATGATATTGGGCGGTGCGGCGGTCGCCGAGGCCTCGCTGCAGGTGACGGTCGGGAATCCCGGGCTTGATCATTTTGATTCGGAAGGGGCAGTTCAGCTCGATTTCGGCATGACGGATCAGAACGGCGCGCCAGTCGGCAATTTGCGTCCCGACAACGTCGAGGTCTATGAGAACGGCAAACAGGCTAAAATCATCGATTTTCGCGGGGTTGGCCAGGGGCGGCCGGTCGATGTGGTATTCGTCCTCGACGTCACCGAATCGATGCAGCCGTATATTGACGCGGTCAAGCAGAACATCATCAATTTCGCGAATGATCTGGCGTCCAACAATCGCGATTACCGGCTCGGACTGGTCACCTTCGAGGATTATGTAGTTTCGAGCGTGCCGGATTGTAATTGCGCATATCGAAATCAGCTTACCTCGAATGTGAATGAGTTCATCTCGTGGGTCGGCTCGCTGCACGCCGGTGGTGGCGGTGACATTCCTGAGGACCAGCTTGACGCGCTCGACTATGCGTCGAAACTTCCGTTCCGGCCACAGGCGCAGGGTATCGTGATCATTGTAACCGACGCCCCGCCTCATCATGACGGCGACGGGTCGGAAAACACGCAGCACGATCAGGCGTTCTGGGATCATCATCAGCGCGGCGTCGAGGTTACGAGTCTGACGGGCGCCAAGGTCGCGGCGGAGATGCAGCGTGACGGGCTGACACTCTACGCTGTCGCCCCCCCGCCCTTCATTGCGCCGGAATATGCCGAAATCGTGGACGCCACGCATGGACGGCTATTCAATATCGTTTCGGAGGAGGACCGTTTCCCTGAATTGGTACGTGAGATCGGTCATTCGATTGCGACCGAGTACTCACTCAGCTACCGCACGCCGGAGCCGATCGAGGACGGGACGAAGCGCGACATCGAACTACGAGTGAATTACAATGGCGAGACGGGCGTTGCCGATACGTCTTATCAGGTGCGCGGCGTTGGCGGTGCGGCGATTCATGTTCCCGAAGAAGGCAATGCCAGCGAAGAGGGTACTGGACTTACTCAGGTATCATTTGCTTGGTGGAACGGTGTAGTTCCGCTAGTCGCGCTGATGGGGCTATTCGGCCTGTCGCGCGTGCGCTTCGGCGTTCCGGCCGAGGAACTGCAAAGCATCGTGGAAGCACAGTCGCGGGCGCCGGCTCCGAATCTGATGGCGAGTGCGCGCGATTTCGTCAATCAGCGGCAACAGCGGAGCGCGTCACCATCCGCGTCTCCACCTGTTCAGGCGCAAGCTCCGCTTCGGCCGCCGGTAGCTGCCTCTGCGCCAATCGTGGGTGGCATGCGTGAAGCTCGGCTGAGCGCGCTGAACCCAACCGAACCGGTGCCGAGCGAATATGCGCTGCTCAAGGATGAATTATCGCTCGGACGTGGCGAGGACAATGATATCGTGATTCCTCATGCAAGCGTGTCGCGTGTGCATGCGCGGCTGGCGCGGCGCAATGGCGCCTTCGAGCTGACCGATCTCAATTCGACCAATGGCAGCTATGTCAACGGCAGCCCGGTAAATGGCACAGTACGGGTCGCAAATGGCAGCGAAGTCCGCTTGGGCGATATCCGCTTCATGCTGCGATTCTAGCGGACGCCGCAGGCGGTCTTGCCAGCGAATCAATTGGTAGCTGGCCGCGCGTAAGTCGGCCGGTGCTCCCGCATGGCCCTAGCCTCAATTGCTTTAAGCAGGCGGGCTTCCTGGGTTCCGCGCGAGACGCACTGGACGTTAGTGGTCGGGCGCAGGGGTATCTGGAGAGGCGCATCGAACGTAGCGTGCACGCTGACGCTGGTAGCCTCGTTGCCAGCAGGAACAACGTAAAAGTTATAGACGACGGTCGAGTCGATATTCGGTTCAGCTTGATATTTGTTGGCGACAGACCGAAGCTCGCCACAGTCAGCATCCTTAAGTGTGAAGCCACCATACGCCTGGGTCTCGATCAGGCCGCTGGCCGGGTCCTCAGTGACCAGACGGTAGCCGTTGGCGGTAATCACCTGATGAGCGGCGTCCCATACGAGATCAAACGGCTTGCCGATCGTGACGCTCGATTGAGCCGCACTTGGTTGTTGCCCCACTGGAGGATAAAAGCATCCACCAAGCGCCGAGCTCGAGGCGATAATCAGGCTGAGCAGCGCCACGATGGGAGAAGCTTTCATCGGAACAGCGCCGCTATCATAGCAGAGCGGAAAAAGCGGGATATGGTCGCTAAGGATTATCGGTAGCGAAAGACTTCGAGCAGTAGGGAGACTGCCGATCTCCTTCAAGCCGCTGGAAAATTCAAAGTTTCACGATCTAGCCGGGGGTTCTCCCGCGTCCTAGATTCATGATCAACTAAAGTCAGCGATCGTAAATCGGTAGAGGATGAAAAATGGAAATCAAGCGAAGCGGTTCACGCCCCTCCCGTAAGGGACCATCGGAATATTTCACCGGCAACGTACGGCTCGATCCTTTGTTCGACCCGCCCGAGCCCGCGCGTGCTTACGGTGCGTTGGTGACGTTCGAGCCCGGCGCGCGCACGGCGTGGCATACCCATCCGCTAGGGCAGACGTTGATCGTCACAGCCGGATGCGGCTGGACGCAATGCTGGGGCGAACCCAAAGAGGAAATCCGGCCGGGCGATGTAGTCTGGTGTCCGCCCGGTAAGAAACATTGGCATGGCGCCACGGCGACTACCGCGATGTCGCATATCGCGATCGTGGAAAAGCTCAACGGCAAGGCGGTCGACTGGATGGAGAAGGTCAGCGACGAGCAGTATCAGGGCTGATCACGCGAAGGGCTTGAAATCATAGCGGGGATGCGCCGATGACGACGTGGACCGACGACGATCTCCACAAGGCCGGCAAGTTCCCACTCGTGGAGAGAACAATGCAGAAGCGAAAACTTGGAAAAAGCGATTTGGAAGTATCGGCGATTGGATTCGGCTGTATGGGATTGACTTTCGGCTACGGCCCGGCTGTCGAGAAACAGCACGGCGTCGCCGTGATACGAGCGGCGGTCGAAGATGGCGTAACCTTCTTCGATACCGCTGAGACCTATGGCCCCTTCTTTAATGAAGAACTGGTTGGCGAGGCGCTAGCGCCCTTCAAGGGCAAGGTAGTGATCGCGACTAAGTTTGGATGGGACATCGACCCCGAGACGGGCAAGCATCGGGGCGGTGTTAACAGCAAGCCGGAACAGATCAAGCGCGCGGTTGAGGGCTCGCTTAAACGGCTCCGAATCGAGTCGATTGATCTGTTATATCAGCATCGGGTCGATCCCAACGTACCGATTGAAGAAGTGGCGGGAGCGGTAAAGGAGCTCATTCAGGAAGGCAAGGCGAAGCACTTTGGCCTTTCAGAGGCGGCAGCGCAGACGATTCGGCGCGCTCACGCGGTCCATCCGGTGACGGCAGTCCAGAGCGAATACTCGCTGTGGTGGAAGCGCCCCGAGGAGGACGTTCTTCCGGCTATGGAAGAACTAGGAATCGGGTTCGTGCCGTATAGTCCTTTAGGCCGAGGATTTCTCACCGGCAAGATCGACGAAAATACTGCATTTAATACTGAGAAAGATATTCGCAATACCCTTCCACGCTTCACCCCTGAGGCCCGTAAAACGAATCAGGCATTGGTTGATCTACTTGCAAAAATTGCGGAGCGGAAAAAAGCGACATCGGCGCAGATTGCGCTCGCATGGCTGCTCGCACAGAAGCCGTGGATTGTTCCGATCCCCGGCACAACCAAGATCGAGCGCCTGGGGGAAAACGACGGCGCGGCCAAAGTCGAGTTGAGCAAAGGCGATTTAGAGGAAATCGCAGAGGCCGCCGCGAAAATCAAAGTTGAAGGTGCTCGATATACGGAGCAGATGGAACGGTTGAGCTATCGCTAGCGAGAACCGCCGGTGGAAATCACGCCGCTTCCCTCGTGCCACAGCCTATAGTGTCGAGACTTTCGAGCAGGGCATTAAGCCCTGCTCTGCCGGGGAAAGCGCTGGTGCGATGGCGGTCGGGGGAAAGTTGCGAAGGTGTGACTCCACCCGATTCGGCTGTTGTGCTATTGCTTTGACTTTGCGGAGCGGTGCAGTGAAGCGCGGTTCCAGAGGCATAAGCGATGTCGGGTCATTCAAAATGGAGTTCGATCAAGCATAAGAAGGCGGCGCGCGACGCCAAGCGCGGTAAGCTCTTCACCAAGCTGATCAAGGAAATTACGATTGCGGCGCGGCTGGGCGGAGGCGATATCAATGCCAATCCACGGCTGCGGACGGCGGTCACGACCGCCAAGCAGCAGTCGATGCCGAACGACAACATCGATCGCGCAATTAAAAAGGGCACCGGCGAGCTCGGCGGCGGTCAGCTTGAGGAGATCGCGTACGAAGGCTATGGGCCAGCCGGGGTCGCGATAATCGCTGACGTCTACAGCGACAATCGTAATCGGACGGTGGCCGACCTGCGCTTTATCTTCTCGCGTCACGGCGGGAACCTTGGTGAGTCCGGCTGCGTCGCGTGGATGTTCAAGAAGCGTGGCGTGATAACGGTCGAAAAAGAGGCCGCCGATGAGGATCGGCTGATGGAATTGGCGCTCGAAGCCGGAGCCGACGACGTGGTCAGCGAAGACGACGGCTATCAGGTTATGACTGCGCCCGATAAACTCAATGTGGTCCGTGAGGCGATAGAGCAGGCGCAGATTCCGATTATCAGCGCGGAGATTGCGAAGATTCCGGAAAATACGGTCAGAGTAACCGGCCATGCGGCGGAGCAGGTGCTCAAGTTAATGGAAGATCTCGAGGACCATGACGACGTGCAGAGCGTGGCGGCGAACTTTGAGATGGATGATGAAGTGATGGCGCAATTCTCGGCCGCTTGAGGATTCTAGGCGTCAGGCCCGGCGCGCGAGGTGGTGGCGTGGTTGGCGGGAGGAGGCTATGCGGGTGATGGGGGTGGATCCGGGTAATGCGGTGACCGGTTTCGGCGTGGTCGAGCGCCGGCCGGGCTTAAGCCTGATCGCGGCAGGTACGATACGGCCAAAGGCGCTGGAGCGGGGACCGGCGCGCCTCGCGACCATCTATCAACGTCTGCTGGAAGCGATCGACGAGCATCTGCCGGAAGCGATCAGCCTCGAACGCAGCTTTGTCGCAGCTAACGTTCAGAGCGCATTCCGCCTCGGTGAGGCGCGCGCGATGGCGATGTTAGCTGCGGCCCATCGCGGACTGGAACTCTTCGAGTACACGCCCACCGACGTGAAACTGTCGATCGCGGGTCACGGCCGGGCCGATAAGGCGCAGGTCAAATACATGGTTGGACGAACGCTTGAAACGGAGTCGGTCGCCGGTATGGCTGACGACGCGGCGGACGCGCTCGCCGTCGCACTGTGCCATCTGTTTCGTATGAGGACAGCGCCGCTGATCGCGACGCGATGAGCGAGAACATTAGGGCAAGGTTCGTTACGTGATTGCGTCGCTCAACGGCAAGCTCAAGGTGCGCGAGAGTGATCGGCTGGTGGTCGAGAGCGCAGGCGTCGGCTATGAAGTCTTCGTGCCATTGGCGACGTATTATCGGATGCCATCGGTGGGTGCGCCGGTGGAACTGGAGATCCGTCAGGTGGTGCGCGAGGATGCGATCGCGCTTTATGGTTTCGCGACGCGCGGCGAGAAGCGCGCCTTCGATCTGCTGCTGAAGGTGCAGCACGTCGGACCAACGCTGGCGTTGAAGGTGCTGTCGGTATTGTCGCCGAAGGAGATCGCATCAGCGATCGGCCACGGCGACGTCGAGCGGCTCGACGCAGTTCCAGGAGTCGGGCCCAAGGTCGCCGAACGGATCGTTCGGGAATTGCGCGACAAACTTGGTGACTTGGACGTAGCTGCGTCGGAAATTCACGCCCCAGCAGCAAATGGCGCGGCGGCCAGCGGTTCGCTCGCCGATGATGCTTTGTCGGCGCTGGTCAATCTCGGCTACAAGCCAGCCGAGGCTAAACGCGCTATAGACGGGGTCGATAGCGCTGACGACGCGGATAGCGCCGGCCGTGACGCCGCGCTGGAAAATCTGATTCGCCAATCACTCGCGGTATTGCTCGGTGAAAAGTAAGGCAAGCGCATTAAACGGCAACGACGATCTGGCGATCGAAGCAGTCGCGCAGTTGGCCGAAACGCCGCCGGAAGAGGAGCGGGTGCTCGACCTCTCGCTGCGCCCGCGCTCACTTGGCGATTTCGTCGGGCAGGCGCGGCTCAAGAAAATCCTCGGAATGTCGATTGAAGCCGCGCGGATGCGCAAGGAAGTGATGGATCACGTGCTGTTCTCGGGGCCGCCGGGATTGGGCAAGACCTCGCTCGCCCATATCATCGCTCGCGAACTGGGCGTGAATCTGCGCGCGACCTCGGGCCCGGCAATCGAGCGGGCGGGTGACTTGGCCGCGATCGTCGCCGATCTCGATCAAGGCGACGTGCTGTTTGTCGACGAGATTCATCGGCTGGCGCGGCCTGTCGAAGAGATCCTCTATCCCGCCATGGAAGATTTCGAGCTGAATATCGTTGTCGGCAAAGGACCGGGGGCGCGCTCGATGCGCCTGGCGGTCAAGCCGTTCACGATGGTCGGGGCGACCACGCGGTCGGGACTGCTGAGCTCGCCGTTGCGCGATCGCTTCGGGCAGCATTTCCATCTGGATTTTTATGCGCGCGAGGAATTGGCAGAAATCGTCCGGCGATCAGCGCGGCTGCTCGGAATTAAATTGACCGATGAAGGTGCTGAAGAGGTGGCGGCCCGCTCGCGTGGAACGCCGCGCATTGTCAACCGGCTGCTGCGCCGGGTTCGTGACTTTGCCCAGGTCAATGAGAGGCCGACCGTCACGCGCGAGGTAGCACTCGGCGCGCTTGAATTGCTGGAGATTGATGCCTGCGGCTTCGACCGCATGGATCGCTCAATCCTGACGGCGATTATCGATAAGTTCGACGGTGGTCCGGTCGGAGTCGAGAGCTTGGCAGCTGCGGTCGGCGAGGAAGCCGATACGATCGAGGAAGTTTACGAGCCATACCTGCTTCAGGAAGGTTTCGTCGCCCGGACGGCACGCGGTCGGATGGCGACCCAGCGCGCCTATACCCATCTGGGACGTACCCGTCACGGCACGCTGCTGTAACCTCAAGTCAGCCCTTAATTCGCTCAGTGCTCAAAACTCAGCGGGGTTGGCGGATGTACATGCGCTCGGGATCGGGCGAAGCGGTAAGCCCGAGATCGTTCGCCATTACAATCAGATCATGTTTGTGACCGTACCGATCTTTGACGTGATTGCGCAACGTCGCCTCAGTGCGGAAGCCTAGCAGTTCGAAGACGCGGACGGCACCCTCCTGATCGGCCATCATTTGAGCGATGATCTTTTCTAATCCCAGCTTGACGGCCAGCGCGAAAATCGTCTCGGCAAGCACGTGGCCGAGGCCGAGGCGGCGCGTGACCGGATCAGCGACAACGCGGATTTCGCCGACATGACGCGCCCATCCGTGAGCCTCACGAGCGAGCACGGCAGTGCCGACAATGCCG
>DATKPK010000092.1:0-3609 GCA_035524095.1 Binataceae bacterium (SeqCode)
ATCAATGGTTGACGTGTCGGTGATCGGTCCGGAAAACTCTTCCTGAGGAGCGATCGGCGGCGCCGGGCGCGCTGGAAGCGTGCCGCCCAGCTTGAAGGCCCACACACTGCCGCCTACGATTGTCGCGATGTACTGCTCGCCTCCGTTTTCAAAACTGATCGGCGGGCTTCCGCCGAGATCGCCGGTCTGGAACTGCCAAAGGAGAGATCCGCTGGTGGCGTCGTACGCCTGGAGGCTGCCATCGCCGGGCATCTGGAACACGAGGCCTCCTGCTGTGGCAAGCGCGCCGCTCGGGCGGCTCTCATGGAATTCCTTCTTCCAGGCGATTTTGTCCGTACGGCTATCGATCGCAGCCAAAACGCCAAACGGCAATTTGTTCAATCCTGGCACGTGCGCGCTGAGGCTGAAAAAGTCGGGATCGTTGGTGCGCCGGAACCACTGCAGGCCCGCGTTGCCGGTCACATAGAAGAACCGCGTCTGCGGATCGAACGCCATCGGCGTGGCGCGCATGCCGTAAACCGGGACCAGAAGGTTCGGCTTCTCCACGGATGCAGGCGTGAAGAAGCATCCGAGTTCAAACCCTTTCGGCAGGGCTTGCGTTTTCCAGTAGTCGCAGTCCGGGATGGCAGGTTCGGCGCCCACCGGATACGGTTGAGTGGCTGCAGTCTTCTGGAATGCGTCCTGCGGAACGGGCCGCTCTTCTATGCGCCCCAACGGCTTCCCGGTGACGCGATCGAGCATGAACAGATAGCCATCCGTGCGCATGGCGGCAATTGCCTTGCGGGACTGGCCGTCGATTTGCGCGTCAAACAGGACCGGCGGTTCGGCGACGTCGGCTTCCCAAATGTCGTGATGAACGATCTGGTAATGCCAGCGAAGCTTGCCGGTCTTGCGGTCCAACGCAACCAGACAGTCGGTAAACAGATTGTCGCCGGGCCGATTTTCGCCACCGTACTGCGGGACGGCGTTTCCGGTTGCGTAGAAGATCGTGTCGAGTTGCGGATCGTACGCACCGACCAACCAGATCGCGCCGCCGCCATGCTTCCAAGAGTCATTGCTTTTCGGCCAGGTCTCGGAGCCCGGTTCTCCCGGCGCCGGCACGACAAAAAAGCGCCAAGCCTCGCGCCCCGTTTTCGCGTCGACGGCGACAATCTGACCGCGGTATCCGTAATCCGCGTTCAAGCCAGCAGTCACCAATCCATCCGCGAAGACCGGCGCGCCGGAGATGCCGGCGGATGGCTCGTGCACGTCGTCGCCAATGAATGTCTTCCAGACGGGCTCGCCTGTGTCCTCGCGGAGCGCGATCAGATTCGCGTTGGTCAGGCCCACGTATACGAGTCCGTCACCCACCGCCACTCCTTCCCGGTCTGGCGAGCCGGGAGGACCCATGATGCCCCCGGCCGCACCAGAGGCGGTGCGATAACGCCATGCGATTTTGCCCGTGCTGATGCTCACCGCAACGACGTAGGGCGGCGCCGTCAGGAACATTAGATCGCCGTCGATCACCGGCATCGATCGAGAGCTCGGCGCCGGTCCGACCTTCTCCGACATCCACGCCGCGCCCAGCTTCGCGATGTTCTGCGAGTTGATTTGCGCAAGCGAGGAATAGCGGGTGTTGTCTAAATTGCCGTCGACGGTTGACCACTGCGCATTGTCGACCTGCCCCGCGAAGGCAATGCCTGTGGCCCCGACGATAATCAGGACAACAACGGCGAAAGAGCAAATGCGCGGTGAGAATCTCTTTGCTTTTGCTGGAATATTCGACTCAGCTTGTATGGCGTCAGTCTTCATTTTCAAATCCTCGGATTGCGATTAAGCAACGGCGGGACTAAAACACGAACACTGCGTCGTTCACCAGAGAAAAATGCAAAGGGACGTGCTTTCCGCAAGGTTTCGTCACCTCACCTTACAGAAACGACCGCACCGGGTTCCTGCCGTCCCACGCGAGGGTCGCGCCGTACATCCGACTAAAGGTCGCATCAAAAGATGCACCGAGCTCGATCAACTCTGCCATGCCCGGAAGGTACGAAGTCGTGTCCATGTAACCTACGCGGCCGCCGCTCGGTACGCGCTCGTAAAACGCGAGATCGCATCCCGATGCGCGGTATCGTTCTACGTCTCGCTCGAAATCGGCGGTCGCGATGCCCCAATGATGGAATCCATATCCTCGGTTCTCTGAGATTTCTCGGTACACCGACGGCACGTCGTTGTGCTGCTCGATCAGCTCGATCATCATGTGCCCTGCGAAACTCATCGCGATGCTCACGTCAACGTCTGTCGGTTTTCCTCGATACAGTGCGTCCTCGCCGGTGAAATGCTTCAAAAGGAACCACGGCCCGACTTTGAGCTTCGTAATCCACTCTTGCATCGCCTGTTGAATGTCCTTCACGACGTAGGCGGTTTGAATAATCCCGCCCTCGGGCTGGCCAAAACAGACAAGGCTCATCGCTTTTCCCTTCGATTCTGGAGAGCGGCGTTATCAGGCGGCCCGAATCGACGCCGACGCAAATGCGTTCGACCGCTTGAGGGGCGCTCCCTTCTATGGGATATATTTTCGAGCCGACCTGCTATATACTCGCGGGTGCGTATTGTTGTCAAGACATCATGCTCGCGAGCGCGTCTCGCTCTTCGCGAAGCATTCTGGGAGAGAAACATAGATGAGCGCTGGCGACCCGCAAACCGTTCCCCGCCCCGGAGTCCTTGAAGGCGCCCGAAGCGGGCGAACCGATCCGGCGAAGGCGAGGCACCGGCGGGAGCACGCACCACACATCGATACACTTATTCGACTGGTGTCCGTGCGGATCGTTCGTCTCTCTGAGCTGATTCTTCGCATCGGCACGCTTACTTTCAAGGAGCGCTTTGGGGTAAAGCCCACGGATTTGCGGATCTTGGTGATGCTGGGCGCCTATCAGCCGATCTCGGTGAATGAAGTGAGCCGCAGAACGCACATCGACAAGGCCTGGATCAGCCGCTCGCTGAGGGGTTTGCTGGGCCGAAAGTTGATCAAGAGGATGTCGCATCCGTCCGACAGCCGAGCTTCTTTGCTCTCGTTGACCAAGAAAGGCGAGGCGCTTTTGCGCGAGATCGCGCCCGTCGCGGAGGAGTACCAGCGTCAGTTGTTGCAGGGACAACGAGCTCGCGACGTGGAGCGAATGCTCGATTTGCTCTCATCGCGAGCCGAGGAGATGTTTCAGTTCGCGATGCGAGAAAAGAGCCGCAGGATCCGCCGCTAGCGTCGCAGCCTAGTCCACTAAGCATTTGCAACGAATCATCACAGCCGCCTCAGCCCTTCCGAAGGTTGTTTTGACAACGATATGTAAGAACGACTAAAATCAACGCAGGCGGGAATCGCCAAGAACGATGCGTGGTGATCTGGCTCGCAAGCCGGCCGAGGAGGATTGACATGGAACAAAACGGCAAATTGACGGTTGTGGATCCACACGGGCAGCCCTCCGGCATCTTTGGGCGGCGCCTTGACGCGCGATCAAATCCCCGCGCGATCCTGGACCCTTTTGAGCAACCGAGCGGTGAGACCAAGCCAATCTCCATGGCTCCGCGCCTTTCGACACTTGATGGCAAGACCGTTTACCTGGTCGAGACGGGATTCGC
>DATKPK010000093.1:0-3014 GCA_035524095.1 Binataceae bacterium (SeqCode)
GGCCGCCGCACCCTCGCGCAGGAACCCGCGATCCTTGAAGCCGCCGCAGAACGCCGGCAACGCACTCAGGCGCCAGTGAATCTGCTCCAGCGTCAGCCACTGGTTCTCACGCACGTACTTCACAATCCCTTCCGTCGGGAATCGCCCCGCCGTCAGGAACTTGGTGTGCGCGCCGCCGTCCGAGACCCCAAAGGTGATATGCGGAACGTCCAGCAACTCTTTCATCAGGCTCATGTCCTGATTGACGCCCGGCGCGAAGAACTCGGTCTTCAGCCCTTCCGACGCCGCCAGGTCCAGCATCGTGTCCACCGGATGCTTGCCGGTCTGCGCCGAAGCCTTGCGCAAGGTCAATCCTTCCAGATGCTTGTTCTCAGGCTTCGCTACATCCGTGATGATGATCTCGTCAAAGTAGCTCGTGATCAGGCTCTCACGCGGCATCTGCGCCTTGAGCGCCTCGCGCCGCCGCGGATCGCCCAGCTTCTCGCGCCGCTCCGCCACCGTCCCGGTGGTCGCTTCACGCCACGCGTCCGAATCGTCAAACAGGTTCCAGTCCTCGAAGGTGAAGCTCAAACCCGCGTCCGTGGTCACGCCCTGGCCGTATACGCGCAAGCCCTTTTGACGGCAGCGCTCCAGCCACTTCAGGGTGTTGCGGTGACGATGCGGGAAACGGTCCTGTGTCGCGACCGCTTCGAACATGATCGGACGGCCGCTGATCTCCGCCAGCAATTCGAAATGCTTCGCGTCCGCCTTCGGATCCCAGCTCGACAGCGTCAGCTCCTGGAAGCCTTCGCCGCGTGCGCCGAGCACCTTGGCCATCTCGATACAGGTCTCGTCATGCATCAAGTCGGTGTTCATCGGCGACCCGTCATAGTCGCGCTGCACCGACGACGGCCCGTCCGGCTTCAGCCGCTGCGCCGACCAGCCACACGCGCCCGCGTCCATCGCCTCATTCAGCAAGCGGCGCATCTCGGCATGCTCATGCTCAGTCGGCATGCGCCCGGTCTTCGACTCGTCGATGCCCATCACGTAGCCCATCAATGGGTTCATCGGCAGATACGGCAACAGGTTCATGCCCTTGGGCTGCCGGTCGAGCGCATCCATGAACTGCGGATAGCTCTCCCAATCAAACTTCATCGCCGCCTGCATCGAAGCCAGCGGAATTGCCTCGGTCCGCACCATCGTGCGCATCGCGCGGTCGTGCTCGGTCGGTTTCACCGGGGCAAAGCCAAAGCCGCAATTGCCGATCACTACCGACGTGATCCCGTGCCAGCCCGAAATCGTCAGGTACGGATCCCAGAAAATCTGCGCATCATAATGCGTGTGCAAATCGATGAAGCCCGGCGCCACTACCAGGCCGTCCGCCTCGATCACCTTCGCCGCCTCGTGCGGCATGATCCGCCCAATCTTCGCGATCTTCCCGTCCTTGATCCCGATGTCGTCACGGAAACGCGGCGCTAGCGTCCCGTCCACGATCATCCCGCTCTTTACCACTAAGTCGAATTCTGGCATTTGCCGATCTCCGCTTTGGTTTGGTCTTTTGACCTTTGAAATCACCGAGGCGCGGCTGGCCGGGATTTTCGACAAGGCGCCCTCGAACTTTAGACGATATGCGATTTTTGCCTATCGCGATGCATTCTGCAAGCGAAACAAGCGTTCGTTTACTTCCGCACTAACCTCTTTTGGCGTCCGCCTCGAGTTCGACTCCAAGCGGTACGAGGATACGCACGACGGCATTATAAAACGCCACGTTCATCGCGAGCTCAAGGATCCGCCGATGGTCGAGGAACCGGCGGAGGGCCTCGAAGGTGGTATCGCTGACGCCGACGTTGGTAGTGACCTCAGCGGCATAACGCATCACAGCGCGTTCTTGATCGTTGAAGGCCGGTGCATGCTCAAACTCGGCGAGTTGTTCCAATTGTTCACGCTTGATGCCGACTCGCAGAGAGATATTCCAATGATGCAGGAACTCGTAATCGGCCTTAGTGATCCTTCCCACCGTCATCAGTGCAAGTTCGCGCAGCTTCGGATCGAGTTCGGTGCCGTTGCGTAATTCATCAGCAAGGCCGAGAAAGCGCCGCAGGAGATTCGGAGCATTGGCGACAATCCGGTGGACGTGGCCGGGCTCACTCCCGCGCGCCTTGATAAAGTTATCCCAGATATCACGATCGGCTTCAGGCAAATCTTCGCGGGTTAGATAAGGCAAGCGTGCCATGGGTTCCCTCCGTCGCAGGCCGCGATCACTGGTGCGGATGCGACGGCGTCACGCTAGCGCTCCTCGTACGAAAAGCCAAAGCGTCGCGCCCAGAGGTGATCATGCGCGATTGAAGATGGCGTCGCTATTCGCCTAGATTGGTCATTCAGGAATCAAGGCAAGACTGCTTGGTCGATTTCGTTCGAGGCAGCGCATATGGATTTCAACTATGGTCCCAAAGATGAAGCTTTCCGCGCTGAGTTTCGCGCATGGCTTGAACGTAATCGTGAATACGCGGCGCCAACACGACCGGCTTTGTCGCCGGAAACCCCCGGTGAACTCGAAAAGCGAAAGCGATGGCACCGGCGGCTGCACGAGGGCGGCTGGCTCGCGGTTAGTTGGCCCAAGGAATACGGCGGACGCGGCGCATCGATACTGCAGAACATTATCTATTACGAAGAACTGGAGCGGATCGGCTCGACGGTGCCCTTCGTTGGCTCGGGCATCTCGCTGCTCGGCCCTACCTTGATTCAATGGGGAACTGATGAGCAAAAGCGCTATTACATTCCGAGGATACTGAGCGGCAAGGACATCTGGGCGCAAGGATACTCAGAGCCGAATGCCGGTTCGGACCTCGCCGGTTTGCAGACGCGAGCCGTTGAAGACGGCGACGACTTTATCGTTAATGGATCGAAAATCTGGACGTCTGGTGCGCATTACTCCAACTGGATTTTTCTGCTTGTGCGGACCGATCCTAACGCGCCCAAGCATCGCGGGATTAGCTATTTGCTCGTCGATATGCAGAGTCCCGGTGTCGAAGTCC
>DATKPK010000094.1:0-9760 GCA_035524095.1 Binataceae bacterium (SeqCode)
TATATAGATTCTTTCGTCTCGCCTCTGGCTATAGATGGAAGCCGGAATCGCCACGATTCCTTACTGCGACGCCGTGGCAGCCTGAGACTGTATCACGATGAGGTATAATCCATCCGTGTCTTGATCATTTGTCAGCGTTTACTTGTACTACGCTATAATTAGACTCACGCGAAAGTGGCTACCTGTTCACCGTACTATCTGACAGACAGTTAGTATGTTCCGAGGTATTCCGCCACGAGCGCACGTTTATACTACAAATTCTCAATCAATTACGTGCGGCGACGAACAGCTAAAGCCAGCTGGCGCTTTCGCTAAGCATCAAGAGCGCTCGTCATAAGCGACTGGCGAGTGTATTACGGCCGTTCCTTTCTATAAGGAGTTCAAGTGAGTGATTTAAATCGGAAAGACTGGTCTCGCGGTTGGATGGTAGTCGCTGCCGTTGCGACCTTTGTCTTCTGTAGCGGTATCAATATGCAAAGCGATGCGGCTACTTGCAGCAGTAATCAAACTCAAGTGACGCTTGTAAACGACAACTCTTTCAGCATCTACCTTGGGGAGCAGGTTAAGCAAGGTTTTCCCATTTTGCGACCGTCGCTGCCGCCGAACGACTGGAAAATAGCGCCAAGTGACTCGATCACGATGTGCGTGCCGCCAGCCTGGACTTCGGGCGTTTTTTGGGCACGCACTGGATGCAATTTCACTGATCTTTACCAGAGCGACGATCAAACAGAACCTTTTACGGCTTGCAGTATAGATGCTGACTGTAGCTCTTTGGCCACGTCTACTGGATTGAGCTACGACTGCATTGGCGGTGCCTGCATGGTCGATTGCTCGAGCCAAAGTGATCGAACCAATGACTATTGCAACGGCGAAATCGGTCCGAGTGACAATACACAAGCAATCTGCTCCAACGGCAATACCGGATCCGCAGCCAAATATGTTTGCACATATCCAACCGGCGTTGTGTGCAAAACTGGTGACTGTGCCGGGCTCTACCAGTGTCAGGGCAAGTGGGACGGGAATGAGGTAAAATCAAGTCCAAACACTCCCGCCTCTTTGTTCGAAATCACCACAACGGCCAAAAACGGCGAGACGCCACGCGCCGCGAACTACGATGTATCGAATGTATCGGGATACAACGACCCGATTTACGTCAGTGTCGATTTCACTCCGTCTTCGAAGTACAACAATAGCACCTGTACACCAGTGGGCTGCGAAAGCGATCTCAACGCCACTTGCCCGACATTACTCCAGATTATCGAGCCCCCCACATCTACGACGTCATCCATTCCTTGTGGGGCGGGCGAATATTGTGAGGCTGGCGCATGCATCGCATGTCCGGCGGACGGCGGTTCATCATGTGTCGGTGGCTTCACTTGTGACATTGGCTGTGAGGGTCCCGGTTCGGTGTGCGGGAATAGCTATCCGTCGCCGGTGGCTGCTCCGGGCGCCAACGACCTCGACTGTGCCGATACGATCCCCGCTCCTACGGCATCTCCAATCTGGACCCCAGACAATTCCGAATACATTGATATGTACTTGAGTGAAAATCACAGCGGGAGTGAGACTGCAAGTGATGTTGGTACTGCGATGTTCTCAGGAAACCAAGGCACACCCACTTGCTGGGGTGATATCGATTGCGCGCCCGGCGAAGAGTGTTTGCTCAACGGCACAAGCGGAATTGATGGCTTGCCGAACGACGTTGGAATTTGCGCGATAATCCCCAGCCCGACTTCGAGTCCGACCCCGCTGCCGATCAGCATACAGGTAGCGGATTGCAGCAGCGCGAGTGACGAAACGAAAGGCTGCGGAGGTTATCCAAACAGCGGGGTATATACTTGTGTCGCGGCTGCTGGCGTAAGCAGTAAGGTCGCGTGCGTGCCCGACTTGGATCCCATAACGGTCGGGCTGGGCACGTTTAACGCCAGCAGTACGTTATTTACGGGAATTGCTGCTCCGCTTAATCCCGAATGGAATGCTGCCGCCCTATGGGCTGCCGGAGATGGCACCAATGCGGGAACGACACCTTATTACGAAACTTTCTCCAACGCCTGTCCCCATCAGTACGCCTGGACTTACGACGACCATACTGGCGGTCTAGCCTGTAACGGCGCCGGGCAGAATCACCAACAAGTCGCTTTCACCGTCGCGTTCGGCGCGTTGTACACCCCGACGCCGTCAGCAACGCCGACCGTCACTCCATCCACGACGCCATCGTCAACACCAACGGCGTCTCCAAGTGCATCACCTACTGCTACGCCAACGGCGTCTCCGACTGCTTCCTCAACTCCAACACCAACGGCAACCGCAACACCCTCGACGACGCCGACCGCCACTCCATCCGCGACGCCGACGTCGACACCGACAGCAACTTCTAGTGCAACACCGACCTCGACTGCCACGGCGACGCCGGGCCCCATATGCTCACCTAGTATTTACCTCAGCACCGACCCGTCGGGAACGCTTGCCTTCGGTGATGTCGCGGCAGGAGATTCGGTTGAGAAAGTGCTGACGGTCACAAATAACGAACCCAGTGGAGTACTCCAGCTCACTAAGGGAATCCAGGGCAACGCTCAAGGGTTTAGCGTAACTGGCGGAAGCTGCGTCTCTGATCCCTCCCTAGGCGCTGGCGATACCTGCAACTACAACGTGACCCTTCATGGCAGGCATCGAAGGGAAGGTGCTGTAAGTACCCAGTTGCTAATTGTTGGAAGATTCGAGCACCATGCGTGCCCGGCCGGCGATACCCAGCGCGTCTCGGTAACTTTGGCGGGCGAGGTGACTCAAGCCATCAATCACTTCTAATGAAGACGCATGGATACCGCGGCTAGCCGCCGCGGTATCCGTGCCGAACGTGTCAGGATTTTGCAGTACGGTACTGAATAGACCGTCGCAACTCCGCGGAGGCATTCAAATAGCAGTTAGTTCAAAATCACGCGCACGATTGATTTATGCGCTTTCGATTACATCCGCAAAGCCGCGCATCGCCGCCGCAACGAATGCCCGCACGCGCGCCGGATCCTTATGGCCCCGCTTGCCGAGAACATCCGTATGGGTAAACGAATCGACGCCCCACGGCCGCACCAGGCGAATCGCCTCACCGACGTTCTCCGCCGTCAGTCCGCCCGCCAGAATCACCGGGACTCGCGACCGCTCGACCACCGTCCGGCACTCCGCCCAGTCATGCGTCTCGCCGGCCTCTCCGGTGAACGGTAAGCCCTTCGCCCCCGCTTCGAGCATCAGGTAATCGACGGCGCCCTGATGGGTCTCCGCTTCGGCCACCGTTTCACCTGCGCGCACTGCCACTGCCCGCAGCAACCGGATGGGTGCAATTCGCTCGCGAATCCATACGCAATCTTCCGGTTCGATTTCGCGCGCCGCGACATGCACGATATCCGGCTTCACTGCCTCGGCCATCGCACAAATCTCCTCGCGATCGTCCGCCAACGACAGAACGGCTCCCCACGAGCGAGGGCGAATTGCGGCCAAAATTTCGCAGGCCTGTTCTGCGGTTATTCCCTCCGGCACGATTCCCGGCTCGGCCACCACTACGCCAATCAGTCCGGCTCCGGCCTCCGCGGTTGCGATCGCCTCGGCCACCGACGTCATGCTGTAGATTTGAACGATCATCGCCCCTCCATATCTGGCCTCATCAAGAGTCGGCCAATCGCATTAGTCTCGACGTTTCGCCGCCCGCAGGTATTCGTACCGTTATAGCGCTTCCGCCGGTGCGTGCTACATTCCCGCACCGATATTCCCCGCTGGAGAATGCCCTATGCGCGTTGTCGCGATGCGAAATAAAAAGCTCTCACTCGCCGAAATCCCGGTCCCTCAACCCGGCCCCGGCGAAGTTTTGGTCAAAACCCTTGCCTGCGGCATCTGCGGTTCCGACCTTCATGCGTTGAAGCACGCTGATCGCTTCGTCGAGACCGCGCGCCGCTCAGGCGGCCCCTTCCTGATGGACCTGACACGCGACATCGTGATGGGTCATGAGTTCTGCGCCGAGGTCGTCGATTACGGGCCGCAGACCGACCGCCGTCTCAAGGCCGGGACGCGGATCTGTGCGATGCCCCTGCTGCTGCGCCCGACGGGCGTCGAGACCGTCGGTTATTCCAACGAGAATCCAGGCGGTTACGGCGAATACATGCGGCTCACGGAAAAGCTCCTCCTGGAAGTCCCGAACGGGCTTCCCACCGACAAAGCCGCTCTCACTGAGCCACTCGCGGTCGGCTACCACGCAGTCCAAAAGGCCCACCTCGGCAAGGACGATGTTCCCCTGGTCATCGGATGCGGGCCGGTCGGGCTCGCCGTCATCACCGCCCTCAAGCTGAGCGGCGTTCATCCGATTGTCGTGGCGGATTTTTCACCGCGCCGCCGACAGCTGGCTGAAGCGGTTGGCGCCGACGTCGCCATCGATCCCAAAGAGAAGTCCGCCTTCGACAGTTGGAAGCAGATGGCCGCCTATTCTGATCCGGCCAAGGCTCCGAAACTGCCGCCGTGGCTGCCCGGACCAGCACTTCGTCCGGCGGTTATCTTCGAATGCGTCGGCGTGCCCGGCGTGATCGATTCAATCATGGCCGCAGCGCCTGGCAACGCTCGCATCGTCGTGGTCGGCGTCTGTATGGAACAGGATCACTTCGAACCGTCATTCGGCATCAACAAGGAGCTGAATATTCAGTTCGTGCTCGCCTATACGGGCGAGGAATTCGCTGCGACTCTGCATAATCTCGCTGAGGGGCGCATCGATGGGAGTCCGTTGATTACCGGTAAAATCGGTCTCGATGGCGTCGCGCAGGCCTTCAATGATCTCGCCTCCCCAGAAACCCACGCGAAGATCATTGTGGATCCGCAGAGGGCCTAAGAGTCTCGTGCCACGAGAGGAGCGAGATGTGGCGTGTGGTCGCATCTTCACTCCCTGCACCCTCTGCAGTTTCAAGGATGAAATGCCTTAATTCCTGTGCGCTGTATATCGAATCTGTAGATTAGCGTTTTGAGATTTGGCCGGTATCGAGTGTTTTCATAAAACGATAAAGCTGCAAGGGATGTTTCACGTGAAACATCCCTTGCAAAACACCGTTCGCGTCTCACTTTTCGACCCGACCGACCTGACATTCCTCGCGGATGTCTAACTCGCCTGCGCTTTCACGAACGCACTGATTCTCGCGGTCGCCTCCGCGGCCGCCGCCGAATCGGGCTTGCGAATAATGAAGCCCTCAGCCGCGCCCTCGTATAGTGCTAACTCCAGATGGCCCCCCGCCTGATGATAGTTCGCGACGAAACGGTCGAGGTCTTTGCGCGGATGAACAATATCGTCCGTCCCCTGCACGTAAAGCACCGGCGGCAACTGCACGGACTCATGCCGCACCAGTGCAAGCGCAGGATTCCCTTCCTCCATCGCTGCCTCGTTCGGCCAGTATTTGTCATGGAGCGGCAGCACCAGATCGACAAACTTGGGAGGTTCCTTGCTCTTTGCTTTCAAATCTTTCGCGTACCGGTAGCGCCCGAGGGGATCGATCACCGGCCAGAGCGGGATTGCGAAGCGCACGCTGCCGTCGGCGACGCCTTCGATCGGAAGGGGAATCGCTGAGTAGCGATCGTCATGCGGCCGCATCGCCAATAGCATCGCCTGATGACCGCCGCTGGAACTCCCCATGATTCCAACTCGAGTCGGCTCGCTGCCGTATTCCTGCGCATGCGTTTTGAACCAGCGGATGCCGTAGTTGATATCCGCCAACGATGCCGGATAGCCGGCTTCCGGCGGCATGCGGAAATCCAACGCCGCGACTACGATTCCCGTGCGCGCGAGGGCCTCGTTCAAAGACGCATCAAAGAGCCGGTCGCCTAGGCACCACGCGCCACCGTGCACTTCAACAACCGCCGGGAACGGTCCCGTGCCGAGCGGCTTGTAGATTCGCGCAAGCAGCCCGCGCCCGTCATGGTTCAAATACTCGACGTCGTGAACATCAACTTCGTAAGTCTTATTTTCTGCTGCCATGATTTTCGCCTCGCCACCATCTAATTTGTTGCTCTAACGCGCCGTGATGCCCAACCGATTGTTTCGACGCTGCGCCCTTCGTCATCCGTCGTCAAGAGCGCGCACTGCCGATTAAGCGAATCTCAGCGTCAGCGTTTGCGTGAATTCATCAGGACTGCATTACTTTCTGCAAACATGTTCGTCGCTATTCTCACTGTCCTGATCATTCTCGCAGTTTTGCTCGGTCCAATTCTGCTGAAGCGAGTCGAGCGCAACGTCGAGCTTTTCTTTCTAGCCATCGGGACGTTGACCGCGATCGTATGTGGTCAATTCACTCCCGCGCTGATCGGTCGCGCGTTACGTGAACCGCTCGCCCTGACGGCGGCCGTGCTCGTGTTTGGGATTGTCTTTCGCCTGACACGCGAGCGCCTCGATTGGCTTTTCGCGCGAGCGATCCGTAGGTTCGGCCAGCGCCGGCTGTGCTTCGGGCTGACGATCGCGCTCGGGCTGCTATCCGGGTTCGTCACCGCAGTCATTGCAGCGCTGGTCTTTGCGGAGGCGATCTCGCTACTGAAGATGGATCGTTCCGCGGAAATCGCCGCTACGGTATTCGGATGCTTCGCGATCGGTATCGGCGCGGTCACGACGCCGCTCGGGATGCCGGCCAGCACTCTGGTTCTGGCCGACCTGCACGCTGACTTCTGGTATTTGGCACGGCTTCTATGGCCGTTTGTGATCGCGGGAATCGTGTTGGTTGCTATACCGATTCTTTTCTTGCGAGAGGGCCGCGGCGCGCCGGCTATCCATCCGGCGGAGGAGGGTGATTCGTGGACATCCGTGATTGTGCGGGCAGGCAAGGTCTTTATTTTCATTGCCGGACTGGTCGAACTATCCGCCGGGATCCGGCCGGTCATTGACGCAGGGCTGCGTCATCTCCCGGCCTACTTACTATTCTGGATTAATACCATATCGGCGGTGTTGGATAACGCCACGCTCGCCGCGATCGAGATCGGACCTGCGCTGAACGTCCCGCAACAGCGCTTTGCGATGCTCGGTTTGATGATCAGCGGTGGGATGCTCATTCCGGGCAACATACCAAATATCGTTGCGGCGGGGAGGCTCGGAATCAGCAGCCGTGAATGGGCTGCGCACGGACTACCGACGGGTGCAATCCTCTTGATATTGTGTTTCGCGGTGTTGATTCTTGCAGGGGCGTTATAGCAAGTCGTCATCGCGATTCGCCACCTTAGCAAGGAGAAATGTGGTCCAGAGTTGAAGGCACGAAGATCAGTGATCATTGCTATCAACCAAATGGCACGAGTAAGTTTTGATAATTACCCACACAATACCCTCCGCCTTCAGCCCCAATTCTTCACGAGCATTAGGTGTCAGATGAACCTCGAACATGACTCCTTCAACTTCCACTATCGCGATTAGTTTCAGGCCTTCCTGCTGGATCGATTTGATGCGCCCTTTGATTACATTGCGTGCGCTCAAGCCGAGTGGCCGAGTCACCGCGAGCATAATATCGCCCGCCCGGATCGCGACACGCACCCTCCCATCGCGTGGCGTTGCCGTCAGCGGTACTTCGATCTCCAACGGGGTATCATTCAGGCGGCAAGTCATCGTGCCACTCGCTTCTGCGACTGCCGTCAGTTCCGCATCGAAGACGTTTTCGAACCCGGCCAGTTGTGCCATCCGTTCACTCCGAGGGGCCTTGAGGACCTCTTGCGGTGTTCCATGCGCGATCATTCGCCCGCTCTCGAGTACGATCATCCGCACACCCAGCGCGTAGGCCTCTTCGGGAGCGTGCGTGACATAAATTATCGGTATCTGATGGGCTTCGTTCCATTCGCGCAAATCGTTGATGATGGCCGATTTGACGACTTGATCGAGCGCCGACAGTGGCTCGTCCAATAGCAACGCTGCTGGCTCTGTTACCAAGGATCGCGCGAGTGCCGCCCGCTGCCGTTCGCCGCCAGATAGCTCACCCGGTTTGCGCTCCATCAGATGACTAATCCGGAACGACTCGACGATGAATTCGATCCGTTCAGTTCGCGCTGCGCGGGTAAGCTGATCGAGGCCGTATGCGATATTTCGGCGAATAGTCATATGTGGAAATAGAGCCAAATCCTGAAGCAGGTATCCTACTTTGCGCTGCGCGACCGGCAGATCGATTCGCGATGCCGCGTCAAACAAAACGCGGTCGCCGAGTGCGATTCGCCCGCTCTCCGGCGTCACGAGCCCCGCGATACAATTGAGTAGTGTACTTTTGCCCGATCCCGATGCTCCGAAGAGAATCGTGATACCGTCCGATACGGTGAAATTGATATCCAGCGTGAAATCGGCCTCATAGCTCTTGCGAATAGCTACTTCAAATTGCGCACCCGTCATCTTCAATCTTTTATCATGACGCGTGTAGCGAGCCGCGCCGCCACCCTAACGATATAACGGCCAGTCCGCTCAAGTCTTTCGATTCAAGGCGACAGGCTGGCCATGCAAGACCGTGCATGGGTGAGGCAGCGAACGGCCAGCCTAAGGAATCCGGGTCACCGTTTAACGTTAACGGGCCAATGGCCATGCCGCCCATAGCCGCCGATTTACGGCGTAAGTGATCGACAATGTAATGAAGGAAAATGCCAGTAGCAGCAGCGCCGTCTCATTGGCGCTTTTATAATCGAGCGCCTGGACGTCATCGTAAATCGCGATTGCGATCGTCTGGGTCGCGCCGGGGATATTGCCGCCCACCATCAGGACCACGCCGAATTCGCCCATCGTATGCGCGAAGCTGAGCACGATTCCAGTGACTACTCCGCCGATCGAAAGTGGCAGAATTACCCTGAAGAAGGTCTTGAGCCGCGAGGCACCTAGTATCAACGATGCACTAATCAAATTGCGATCGATTGTCGCGAAAGCCGACGCGATGGGTTGGATCATGAACGGGAAACTGTAGATTACCGAGGCAAGCACCAGTCCCTGGAAGCTGAACGGCAGCCCACGCCCGAAGCATTCCTGGTAGAGGCGCCCGACCGGACTGTGCGGCCCAATCGCGACCAATATATAGAAGCCCAGCACGGTTGGCGGCAGTACGAGCGGCATCGCCGTCAACGCCTCGGCCATGAACTTCCAGCGGCGCTGCGTAAACGCGAGCCAGTAGGCTATCGGCATAGCGATCACGAGCAGGATTGCACATACCGTGAATGCGATCCTGATAGTCAGTACGATCGGCTGCCAGTTCATTGGGCTTGATAGCTATAATGCCTGGCGAGAGCGGCATTACCCCTTTGATGGAATGACAAACCCGTAACGCTTCATCAATGCGATCGTTTCGGGTTTCTTCAAGAATGCGATAAACGCCTCCGCCGCCGCTTTATCTTTCGAGGCTTTGAGCACGACCGCCGCCTGCTCGATTGGCGGATAGAGTGTGTCTGGTATGGCCCCGTAACGCCCCTCTTTTTGGAGCTTGGGCGCCAGCGCCAATGACAGCGCCAGGATTCCTATGTCGGCGCTGCCCGATTGCACGAATTGAGCGGTCTGCGCGATATTCTCACCCTGTACAAGCTTGCTCTTGACGGCGTCGTAAAGCTTGTCTGTCTTAAGCGCTTCAACCGCTGCGCGCCCGTATGGAGCGTGGGCCGGGTCGGCAATTGCTATTTTATGGACACTCGAGTCAGTGAGTATTGGTAGTCCCTTACTCAGATCAAGCGGAGATTGATTCAATACCCATAGAACAATCTTACCGACTGCGTATTCATACATCGTCCCCGGCTCGGTGAGGCCAGCAGC
>DATKPK010000095.1:0-3408 GCA_035524095.1 Binataceae bacterium (SeqCode)
CCGCGCGGGTGCGCTCATTCGCTACCAGCAGCAACGCGGCCTGCCGCTTGCCCGGCAGCAAGTAGTTCATGAAGTCAGCGAACCAGCGGCCCGTGGCAAGCGCGATGCGCTCCGCTCGGCCTTGGAGCTTCCGAAATCCCGGCGGATAGTGCATCCCGCCATTCATCGGGCCGATGATCACGGGCACGTCCATCCCGAAAATCAGGGAGGGCTCCTTCGGGGAGACGGGGATCGGCTGATGAATGACCGAGATGGCGTGCTCGCGAAGCAATCGCCGAAGTTCCCGCCGCTGCGCGACCTGGGTCAAGTAGCGCAGGAGAAATCCCGCCGTAAAGCTGGATATTTTGTCGGGTAATAGCTGACTCAATCGCCAGAGGACGAGGTGTGCCTTGGTGTCGGGAACGAACACGATCCGGTCGCGGTCGAGTGGGAATAGCGACTGCAATTCGCTGCGCGTCCGCTCGTGCACCACCAGCCACACGGGGATTTGCCGTCGACGCAGAATGCGATAGTAGTGCACGGGAAGAGCCGCTTCCCCGCCGAATTTCAAGGAGGCGTGCTCGGCCACTATCAGCACTCGCATTTCCAAGACTGCGGTCCTTACGGCGGAAATCGCCTAATCAACAGGTGGCGTCGGTAACATCGACAGGCGCTCCGCTGCGGGGACCGATCGGCATCGTGCGGGAGGAAACTTACGGTTTCGAGGCCATATGACGCTGTGACGGATCAGATCCCGAATAAGGTAGGGCGTGGCGGTATGCCGGCGCCCGCGGGCGGCGCGCTTTACCAGACCTATCAAACCTGCCAGCAAGACAACGATGTCTATTCCTATGGCATGGCCGATTCCATAAGTCATCGCGAAGTAACGTCTGCGGGACTCGAACCAATAAGACGGCAGCCGCTTCGGACCGGTCGTCACATCCGTTACCGTCGTGGTCTGTCCGATCATGTGCATCACGCGGCTTTCCGGCACGTACCAGGTGGCAAACCCGGCCTTTTTGGCGCGGTAACAAAAATCTGTTTCCTCGAAGTACAGAAAATAGTTCTCATCCATTCCTCCGATCGACTCGAAAACCGCCGGGCGAATCAACATGGAGGCACCGCAAATCCAGTCGATGGGTTGGGACACCTTGGTCATCTGCTGCGCGACCACCCACCGCTTGAATAAGCGCATCAACATGCTCAACTCCATCCCATGGAGCATCTCACTCATCAAGGTAGGAAAACGAAACGCGAACGGCCAGTCACTTCCATCCAGGGTCTCAAAACTGCTTCCCGCGATGCCGACTTCCGGGTGTGCCTCGAGGAAGCGAGCCAAGATTTCGATGGCGCGGGGCCGAACCTGGGCATCGGGATTTAGCAGGTAAATATACGAGGGAACATGATCTTCGTAAGCTCGTGCGATTCCGAGGTTGTTGCCGTACGCAAAGCCGCCGTTTTTCGGCGCTGTTACCAACGAGATCCAGGAGCCCCAATCATTCGATTCGATCGCCTCGGCCACAGACGGCGCATCGCCGGAGGCGTTGTCGACGACGATCGCTCGTATCTGCAATCCCGCCCCTGAACGTTCCGCGGCGACAGATCGCAGACTTTCGATCGTCAGCGCCGCGCACTTGTAAGTGACGATCACCACTGCGATATCGAGTTCAGTCATTGAGACAGCACCCGATAAGCCTCGTGCTTCGCCGGCAAGCCATGCAAGTTGGGTCCATGTGTCGAAAACCGGACCGGGCGACTCGCTTGCGGCTCCCTTTCAAATTGACAACTTTGAATGCCCTAGTTTAATGGGCACATCACACACGAAGTTTCCACCATTGATCGCGCGCGCGACGAGCCAGGGATATCAACGGACGAGTCAGCGCCACATGGTCATACCACTTGGGCTCGCTGAGGCCGCTAGGACATCCCTTTTGAAGGGACAATGCTGGGTTGCAGACCAGAGTGATCACATCCGGGTTGAACCGACGAAAAAGCGTGAACGCCCCATCGATGTACAGCTTGCCGCCGTCGGGATGGCCCACAGGCAGGTCGATTGCGCGCTCCAGATAAGCCACTATCCGGGACAGCACCCGAGCGTGCACGGCGTAACAGTGCGCCCACATGAAATCGCCGTTCGGAGGCACGAGGCCTGTGGGTTGATTGGCGAGTTCATGCGTCAGTGAGTGCCCGAAGAAGCACAGGTCCCAATCACACTGCTTGAGCTTTTCAGCCAAGGCTGCCTGCTCGCGGCACATGCGTCTACTGAAAATAGCATCATCTTCCAGTACCCATATCGTTTGCAGACCATCCTCCCACGCCTGGCGGAGGATCCCCAGATGGCTGAGGAAGTTGCCGTAAACGCCGCGCGACGGAAACCCATTCGCATCCGAAGGGCGAGGAGCATAGGGAATTTGCACCTTGGGGTGCTGGATTCCAATTCCCATGGCCCGCAACTCAGCCGACAGCGATTCAAAGCGATCCCGGCGCTCAGGTAAATGGATGATTGCAATGCGATCAAAGTACTCGTACAGGGTCATTTATCGTCCGCCGACCATCGATTGAAGGAAAGTTAGAGTCGCCACTGCGCGGCTTGAGATTAGCGTCAGCGCACCGGTCCGTGAACGGTCCAGCGCGCCGACCTGACCCCACGGCGGGTGGCTTTGTTGCCCAAGCATACTTTGAGTCGAGAACCCGCGTGAACATTCGGCTCTGCGTCGAGATATCTCAATTGGACTATATACCACGTCGGGCCGCTTTTACGAGGAGCCGCGAGTTCACGAGGCGGTGACCGCGACAAGATCGTCTTTTGCCGGTTCGACGAATCAAGGACCTGGCTGTCGATTGGTCCGGCAGGCCGCCCGACCGACAGCCCAGGAAGAACAGGGCGGCGGAGTGAGAGCTTCATGTTGGGAACAAGGGCATAAAAGTCGATACAATGCGTGACTGTAAATTGCAAGGAGATCGATGGATGTCGGTAAGATCCGTAATCACGGCGCAATTTGAGCAAGTTGCTCTGGAGCAGAAGAGACAACTCGCGAGACTGACCGACGACCTCAAGCTGCTGGATTCTGGTCTCGACTCACTGAGCTTTGCGCTGATTGTGATGCGTCTGGAAGAGGCTCTCGGTTTCGATCCCTTCGATACGGCCGAGGACGCGAAGTTTCCCGTGACGTTCGGCGATTTTGTGAAGCTTTACGAGAATCACCCCGCCTGAGATCATTCACTCTGGGACGGCTCTCGATTCCCCCCAGCCCGTCACGCGCATTCCATGCGCGCCTGCCGATGCTGACGACCTGAAACAGGCGCTGAGTTTGCCTGCTCGACTATGAGATCGTAATTGACCCGATTTCGCTCTTCGCGCTCTGCGTGCCATCCGCCGCGTCGGCGGCTACGGCGAAATACCAAGTGCCCGAGGTGAGGCCGGTAATT
>DATKPK010000096.1:0-11405 GCA_035524095.1 Binataceae bacterium (SeqCode)
GTAGCTCAGCGGGAGAGCACTTCCCTGACACGGAAGGGGTCGGCGGTTCAATCCCGCCCGTGCCTACCATTCGTCAAGCAAAAGCGTTGTTGTGGTATGCTGGGCGCATACCATGAGCGGCGTAGGCAGCAACGAAATTACGGTTCGGGTCAATGGAACTTCGCGCATCGTCGCAGTGGGCACGACTGCACGTGCGGCGCTGGGCGAGGCGGCGAAACGTGACACGATCGCGGCGCGGGTCAATGGCAAGCTGCTCGATCTGAGCCGTCCGCTTAACGAAGATGCAACGCTCGAAGCGGTCGCGAGTGAAAGTCCGGACGGAATCGACGTACTGCGCCATTCGACGGCCCATCTGCTGGCGCAGGCGGTCCAGGGCTTGTTCCCCGGAACCCAGGTGACGATCGGGCCGACGATCGATGACGGCTTCTTTTATGATTTTGCGCCGCCGCATCCGTTTACCGTGGAGGATCTGCCGAAGATCGAGCAGAGGATGCGGGAATTGGCCAAGGCCGACCTGAAGGTCGAGCGGGTTGACGTCAGCCGTGACGAAGCGATCACCATCTTCGACCGGATGGGCGAGCATTACAAGGTCGAGATAATCCAGGGAATTCCTGAGGATCACGTCTCGATCTACAAGCAGGGCGACTGGATGGACCTGTGCCGCGGCCCGCATGTGCCGTCGACGCGCTATATCCGGGCGTTCAAGCTTACCAGTGTCGCGGGTGCGTATTGGCGCGGCGATGAGCACAATGCGATGCTCTCGCGGATCTACGGGACCAGCTTCCCGAGTAAAGAGGCTCTGGAAGAGCATCTGCAGATGATCGAACTGGCGCGTGCGCGAGACCATCGGAAGCTCGGGCGCGAGATGGGCCTGTTCGTTTTCGAGCCGATTGCGCCCGGTCAGCCATTCTACCTGCCGAAGGGGCTGGTGATCTTCAATCAACTCGTTGATTACATGCGGCGGCTGTATCGCCGGTTTGGCTTCGACGAGGTGATTACGCCGCAGGTCTACAAGAATGAGCTGTGGCATACGTCGGGCCATTGGGACAATTTTCGCGAGAATATGTTCCTGTCACCGGACCCGGAAGGTGACGACGCGCGAGTCGATCGCGGGGCGGAGGGCTGGCGTCAGGGCTACGGCGTCAAGCCGATGAACTGCCCGGGACATACCTTCGTATATCGGGCAGATAAGCGATCGTATCGGGATTTGCCGTTGCGCTTCGCCGAGTTCTCACGGCTCCATCGGGCGGAGCGATCGGGCGTGCTGCATGGGCTGACGCGAGCGCGTGTGATGTCGCAGGACGACGCGCATATTTTCTGCACCGAGGCGCAGATCGAAGACGAAGTCGCGAGCAATCTGACGATGGTGCGCGAAGTCTATACAACGCTCGGCTTTGAGAAGGTCGAGTTCAAGCTCGCAACGATGCCTGATCAGCATATGGGCACCGAAGAGCAATGGCGGATGACCGAGGAAAAACTTGCGAGCGCGATGCGGCGCAACGATATCGCATTCGAGATTAATCCGAAGGAAGGCGCGTTCTACGGGCCGAAAATCGAGATTTATGTACCCGATGCGCTGAAGCGCAAGTGGCAACTTGCGACGATTCAGCTTGATTACAACATGCCGGAACGGTTCGACCTGAGCTATACGGCCAGCGCAGGAACGGAAGCGCGGCCGGTGATGATTCATCGGGCGATCCTCGGGTCGCTCGAGCGATTTATCGGCGTGCTGCTGGAGCATACCGGGGGTATTCTGCCCTTCTGGCTGGCGCCTGAGCAGGTGCGGGTGCTGTCGCTCAGCGAAAAGGTCGAGGATTACGCGGCCGAGATAGCCGGCCTGCTTAAGCGTGAAGGCTTTCGTGCGACTGACGACCTGCGCAACGAAAAGCTCGGCTTTAAGGTGCGCGAGGCGGAACTGGCGAAGGTTCCATACATGGTCGTAGTTGGTGAACGCGAAGCGGCGGCGCGCCAGGTTTCATTGCGGCTGCTGCGCGGGTCGAAAGGCCAGACGATGGATTTGGACGCGCTAGTCAGTCTGCTCAAAGCGGAGCCGCTGCCGTCATAAGTTTGAGTTTTTCGACAAAAGTGGCTTTACTCACAATCCGATTTACGGTTCGCTGAAATAATGCTACTGCGAAAAGGCGGTCGGGGGGAAACGTTAACGCGCTTGAGAGCGCTCAATTCATGGCTCGGCGAAAAGCCGAGGGAGGTGGTTTATCCGTAGGGACTTTCGTACCCCACCGTCGAGGGAGCCGTCGGTTCGCGTCAACCGGCTGATTCGCGCGCCCGAGGTTCGCGTGATTGACGCAGATGGCAGCCAAGTTGGAATCCTGAGTATCGCTGAGGCATTGAAGGTGGCGGAGAGCCGGGGTCTTGACCTGGTTGAGGTGGCGCCGACCGCACAGCCACCGGTGTGCCGTATCGCCGATTTCGACAAATACCGCTACGCGCAGAAGAAAAAGGCTCACGATTCAAAGCGATCGTCGTCAGGTAGCTCGGTCAAGGAAGTGAAGATGGGTGCGTTGACCAGCAAGCACGATGTCGATTTCAAGATAAAGCATATTCGGCGCTTTGTAAGTGATGGCCAGCGTGTTAAGCTCTCGATTTCGTTTCGCGGCCGACAGATAACGCATCCGGAATTGGGGCGAACGCTGCTCGACGGAATCGTTGAGCAGGTGCGCGATATCGCGCAGCCGGACGGGGCGACCCGGATGGAAGGGCGCAACATGTCGGTGTTGTTGACGCCGCGATAAGAAAGAGAGTGAGCGTCAGGTAGAGATGCCTAAAATCAAGACCAATCGGAGCGCAGCGAAGCGCTTCAAATTCACCAAAACCGGCAAGGTGACGCATAAGAAGGCCAATCTGCGCCATTTGTTGACCAGCAAGAATCGCGGCCGCAAACGCGATCTCGGCAAGCCAGGAATATTGAACCGGGTTGATGGCGAGCGGCTGCATGCGATGATGCCGTACGCCTAGCCTTGGGCTGGGCCTAATTGGTGAACCCTGAATGGGTTTGATTCAAACACGACAGGTTCGGCGTCAATCAAGGAAGAAGGACTGATTTTCAATGCCACGCGCCAAAGGCGGCCCTAAAACACGCCGCCGCCATAAACGACAGCTAAAGCTGGCTTCCGGTTTCGTCGGCGGCCGCAAACTTTATAAACAGGCCCGCAATACCTTCGAGAAGGGCCTGACCTACGCTTATCGTGACCGGCGGCAGAAGAAACGCGATTTCCGGGCGCTGTGGATCGCTCGAATCAATGCACTCGTGCGTGAGTATGGCATGAGCTACAGCCAGTTTATCGGCGGTCTGCACAAGGCTGGAATCGAACTGGATCGCAAACAACTGGCGGCGCTGGCGATGGAGCGCGAGCAGTTGTTCGGCGAACTGGTGAACGCAGCAAAGGCGGCACTCGGCACGCAGGCGGCAGCTTAAGCGCACAAATGGAATGGGCCGTCCTGACGGCCGCTTAAAGGCTTGCAAGACCATGTGGAGGGATCGCCACATGGTCTTTTGTTTGGATTGACCGAGTTTTACGGGACGTGCCGGTACAAGCCGCGCATCCAGTCCCGGTTCCGAGGCGCGCAGCGGGCATATCAATCCAGCGAAGCCGAAACGAGCAGGCAAGTCGGCGAGTTAAGTTAGAATGGCCGTCTGTGAGCTACATCAAAAGGCGAGAGACCGAGAACCGGCCGTTCGAAGATAAGGTTCAAAGCAACTTCCAAATGCAAGTTTCAATGAAAGAACAGCTAGAGCAAATCCGCGACCAGGCGCTGGCCGAACTGGGCGCTGGCGCGACTGAAGCGCAGATCGAGAACGTCCGTGTGCGCTTTCTCGGACGGGCGGGCGAACTGACCGAGATCATGCGGCGGATGCGCGAAGTACCCAACGCTGAGCGTCCAGCCATGGGGCGGCTGGTCAACGAAATCAAGACCGCCATCGAGGAGCGTATCGCCGTACTTTCAGATGAATTGACGCGAGCCGCGATGGAACGATCGTTAGCGGAAGCGCGGCTGGACGTGACGTTGCCCGGAATGCAGATCCCGCGCGGCTGGCTCCATCCGATAACATTGGTGCGCGAACGGATGCTCGAGATTTTCACCGCGATGGGCTTCGAGATCGCTGAGACGCAGGATATCGAGGACGATTTTCACAATTTCGGCGCGCTCAACTTTCCGCCCAATCATCCGGCGCGCGAGATGCAGGATACTTTTTTCCTGCCAGGCGGATTGTTGCTGCGAACGCATACGTCGAACGGACAGATTCGCGTGATGCAGACGCGCAAGCCGCCGCTGGCAATCGTCTGTCCCGGGAATTGCTATCGGCGCGACGAGTTGAGTGTGCGCGCCTCGCCAATGTTCAGCCAGATCGAAGGCTTTATGGTTGATCGCACGGGCGTGATTACGATGGCCCATCTGAAAGGCGTGCTGACGGAGTTTCTGCAGAACCTGTTCGGCGCGGATGAGGAAGTCCGCTTCCGCACGAGCTTTTTTCCTTTCACCGAGCCCAGCGCAGAGGTCGATATCAGCTGCCTGTTGTGCCATGGCAGCGGCTGTCCGGTGTGCAAATACAGCGGATGGACGGAGATTTTAGGGTCGGGGATGATTCATCCGAATGTGCTTCGAGCGGTCGGTTATGATCCGGCAGAGTATCAAGGGTTTGCGTTTGGAATGGGCATCGAACGGATCGCTCTGCTCAAGCTGGGCGTCGATGATCTGCGGCTGTTCTTCGAGAACGATATGCGTTTCCTCGGCCAATTCCGCGCCGCGAGCGAGGTCTAAGCGATGAAAATACCGCTTGGATGGCTCAAGGAATGGGTCGCGATCGATGCGAGCGTCGAGGAATTGTCGCGGCGCCTCACGGCGGCAGGAATCGAAGTCGAGAACGTTGAAGAGATCAAACCCGCTTTCAGCGGCGTTTATGTGGCGAAAGTAATCGGCGTCGAGCGCCATCCGAATGCTGACCGGCTGAGGCTGTGCGAGGTCGATGCGGGCACGCAGGGCCGCTTCAAGGTAGTGTGCGGCGCGCCCAATGCGCGCAGCGGAATGACGGCAGCGCTGGCAAAGCTCGGCGCACGGCTGGGCGGCGGAGCGCATGGACAAAACTCGGGAAAAATCGAGGATACGGCGCCGCTCGAAGCGGCGGTGATCCGCGGAATCCGATCAGAGGGAATGCTCTGTTCGGAAGCGGAACTGGGCCTGTCGAAGGACCATACGGGGATTCTCGAATTGCCGGCCGACGCACCAGCAGGCGAAGAACTGACGAGCTATCTGCAGATGCCGGAGACAGTGCTGGATATCGCGATTACACCGAATCGGGGTGATTGCCTGTCGGTGCTGGGACTGGCGCGCGAGGTCGCGGCTCTGTTCGGCGTCGAGCTTAAGCCACCGCACGTCAGGCAAATCGCGGACTCTTCCCGCGAGGCAATAAGAGTCACAGTCGATGTGCAGGCGCCGGATGGGTGTCCACGGTACGGCGCGCTGGCGATGGCAGGCGTTCGCATCGGACCGTCGCCGGCTTGGTTGAGGCGGCGGCTTGAATTCTGCGGGATGCGATCTCTCAACAACGTCGTCGACGTCACCAATTACGTGATGATCGAATTGGGTCAGCCGCTTCACGCATTTGACGCGAACCGGATCGCCGGACACGCGATCGTCGTACGCCGGGCAGGGACGGATCGTGAATTCGAGACTCTGGATAACGTCAAGCGGACGCTTGACCCGTCGGACCTGATGATTGCCGACGCAGAAAAGCCGTTGGCACTTGCGGGCGTGATGGGCGGACTCAACTCGGAAATCGCCGAGAGTACCACGCGAATCGTGTTGGAGAGCGCCTACTTCGAGCCGATGACGATTGCGCGGACGGCGCGGCGGCTCGGACTGCGTAGCGAGGCCAGCTATCGCTTCGAGCGCGGCATCGATCGGGCAGGGCAAGTTCGGGCGCTCGAGCGTGCGGCGGAATTGATCGCGTTGACCGCCGAGGGCTCTGCGGCGGGGCAGATAATCGACGTAGAGGCGGAACCGGTACCGTCGCGAGAAATCATTTTTGACCTAGGCGCAATACGATCCCTGCTCGGCGTGGAGGTCAGTGCAGAAACCGCGACCAAGCGCCTCAAGGCGATCGGTGCGACAGTCGCGGCAGCAGACGCGGGGCATTTCAAGGTGATCCCGCCAACGTTCCGGCCCGATCTTAACGAAACTGCCGACCTGGCCGAAGAGATCGCGCGAATCGCGGGCCTGAGCGAGATACCGCCGGCCGTACCGTCGCGTCCGGCTGTGGTGACTGCGCGGAATCCCGCGAGGGAGTTCGCCAAGCGAACGAGAGAGGTGATGGCCGGTTGCGGACTGGCTGAGATCAAGACAATCGCTTTTATCGCGCCAGCCGATAACGAACGCTTCGCCGGACTCGACGGAGAAGCACCAGTTCAGGTGGCGAATCCGCTATCGGCGGAGCTATCCGAGCTGCGGCGGAGCCTATTGCCAGGATTACTGACGGCGCTTCGTTTCAACCTCAATCATGAGGCGACGGCGTTCCACGCGTTCGAGCTCGGCAAGGTATTCGGGATTAATACGGGCGGCGCAGGGGAGCATGAGCGGCTGGCCGGCCTCAGTTACGGCGATTATGCGATGAGGGCAGTCGGGCGACCGTCAATCAAGGCAGATTTCTGGACCGGCAAAGGTATCGTTGAGGCGTACTTGCGCGCGATTGGAGCGGATGAGGGAGTCACGTTTGAGGCGGTGCAGAACTTTGCACCGTTGTTCCATCCGGGGCGGACGGCACTAATTAAACATGAAGGCGAGATGGTGGGAGTAATAGGCGAACTCCATCCGGCCGAGTCGCTAAGGCTAGAACTTAGTAATCAGAGTGTACTTTTTGAAGTTGACTTGCGACACTTTATAGCCTGTGGTTCAATCACACGGCAAGTGATAGAGGCACCGCCCAAGTATCCGGCGATTCGCCGTGATCTGGCGCTGGTGCTGGATCAGGATATACCCGCGAATACGGTCGTTCAGACGATAAAAAATATTGAGTCGCCGCTGCTCGAAAGCGTTGAGCTATTCGATGTCTATAAGGGCAGTCAGGTGCCGCAGGGGAAGAAGAGCGTTGCTATGGCATGCCGCTATCGGGGAAACGACCGAACACTGACGGACGAAGAAGTGAATCGGGCGCATATGGCATTAGTTGAGCGCGCGAACGCTCTCCTGGGTGCGGTTTTAAGATAATCTCGTAATGATGACTGGCTGAACGCTCGCCAGAGCATAATAAAGGGGCCTGATACGCCGCCCGGCATGACCAAAGCCGATCTCGTGGAACTGATCTACGAGCGGATAGGCCTCTCGAAGAAAGAGGCCGGGGAGATTGTCGAGGAGGTTTTTGCTATCGTCAGGGATAAGCTGCGCGAAGGCGAGAAGGTAAAGATCTCCGGCTTCGGCACCTTTGTGGTCAACCATAAGCGCGCGCGCCGGGGACGGAATCCGCAGACTGGCGAGCCGATTACGATTGATTCGCGATCTGTGCTGTCCTTCAAACCCAGCCAGCTATTGAAAGAGCGAGTGCTTGACGGCGAGAAATCGCCCTCGTAATGGAAGCGAATTCCAAGGCCAAGCCGAATCGGCGCAAAGTAGCGGCGAGCCCCGCGCGCAATGGTCAACTGCCCGGTGTCGAGCGCCCTCTGAAAATCGGTGAGGCCGCCCGAGCGATCGGGGTTGAGCCGTATGTCCTACGTTTCTGGGAGACGCAATTTTCTTTCCTCCGTCCACGCCATTCACCGTCAAAACATCGATCGTATGATGCCCGCGATATCGAGACGCTGAAACTGATCAAGCGCCTTCTGCATGTCGAGGGTTTTACGATCGCTGGTGCGAAAAAGCATATCCGTGAGAGTGGCCTTGAGCGTTTGCGCTCGGAAACACCGACTGCGAAGCCGGTCAAAGCAGTGGCGATTGAAGCGGTAGAGGTGGCGCGCAATGGCGAAACGGCCGATGGAAAGCCGCGGAGCCTGCGGCGTACCCTGGCGGAAATCCGGCGTGACCTCGAATCACTTCACAAGTTGCTCTAAAAGCCACATAGCCCGATTACGCTGTAGTCCCTAATACTGCTTGGTGAGATTCAGGAAAATCTCGCTCGAGCCGTCGGAATTGGTTGAGGTCGTCAGCGAGAGCCAGCGGCGGAAGTAATACTGAATCGAGACTTTGCGGCCGGTGGTTGATTGCGAAGCGGAGAGATAGGTGTTGTGGCCGATGTAGCGGCCGAAGCCGACGCCGCCGTTGCCCGCCGGACCATTGAAGTCAACGCCGAGATCCTCGAGTCCGAGGCTGCTCGACAAAGCCTGCCCGATCGTCGAAGCGGCGGCTCCGGCGGCCAGTTGAGTCGCCTGCTGCTGTAAGGACGCGCTTTGGCTCTGGCCGAGCGAACTCGACGTACTGCCGAAAATCAACAATGACAGAATGTCGGACTGGGGCAGTGGCGGACTGCTCTGGAGCTTGAGTTGCGGCTTACTGGCGAAGCCGGTGACCAGCACGTCGATGGTGTAGTCCTGAACGTTATATTGCGCGTCGAGATTCAGCGACGGATCGATTTTGTGTCCACCGGTAAAGAGGATCTGACCCGAGACGAGCGTGAAAGTCTTGCCGTTGAAGGTGATCCATCCGCGCATCGTATTGATTTCGCCGACGAGGGTGAGCGGGCCCAGGCGCTGCTTAACCGCTCGAAGATGGCCGGCGAGTTCGACCGAAGCATCGGGATGGCGAATCCAGCTATCGCGATGAACGATGATCGCGACGTCGATCACGAGGTTGTCGAAGAGACTGGCGTGGGGCGTGGAAGCGCTCGTCGAGGTAGTCTGCTCGGCTTCAGTGATGGAAGTGGCTGGTTGGTAATTCTCGCCGGGGCTGATGACGACGATCGTGGGGTCGGGTTTATATTTGGTGGCAGTGAGAAAGGCGAGATCGGGATGGATTGTGGCGTTGAGTACCTCGACGCGGCCGGTAACGTCTGGGACGTCGGGCGTCCCGGTCATGTGGAGTTCGCCGGCGAGGGTCGCCTCATAACGCTCGGTGCGAATCGCGGGAAACTTTTGAATTCTAAGGGTGAGATTGACTGCACCAGGGGAATAGTTAGTGAGCGCGACAGTCCCGCGACCCGTAATCGAGCCATCGCCGGCATTGATTGCCATACCATCGAGGGTGAAGAGTTCAGGCGTGATGTGCATCCGCGCATAGGAATCTTTGACTTTCAACCCAAGCGGGACGATTTGACCGCCGAGATTTTGCAGTGTGATAGAACCGTTGGCGGCAGGATGGAACGGCGGACCACTGATTGCAAGGTCGAAGGTGAGCTGGCCGGTGGCGTCTTTGATCGTACGGGGAGGCGCCAATTCCGCCAACGCGGCAAGCCGCAGCCCGGCGGAAGATAGCCTGAGGGCGATGTCGTTGCCGAGATGAGCATGAAAGCCGTTCGCCCAATCGAGGGTCATCGGGACGGTGCCCGTCAGGGTCATCTGATGGGTTTGATCCTGATAAAGCGCGAGATTCAGGTTGGCGGCACCTGAGTTATAGTTGGCGCGAAGCATGAGGTCGCCAATGCGCTGAGCATTGATCGCGAGACCGTTTCCCGTAAGATTCGCGCGGATAAGCGGAGCAGCGGCGGTACCGGTGATCGCGATATCAGCATCGAAAGTGCCGGCAGGATGCTGATTAGGCTGGAGCAGCGGTTGAATCAGCGTCAGATCGAGATTGCGGGCGCTGACGGTGACGTTTTGCGGCCCCGCGATACGCATCGTGCCGCCGACCGTGAGTTGGCACGCGCCGTTGCGAACATCCAAGGAATCAATCGATATGGCGCGGGGTCCGGCGAGGAAACGCGCGGGCTCAGCAAGATGCCAGGGACCGTCCGGCGCAATCACCGTGAGTTCGGTCAGGGCGCCTGTCACGCCATTCTTCTGCTCGGCAAGACTGGCGGCGGCGGAATGGCCGTGCCCATCCGAGTCAACGACATTGATCGCAATGGTTAATGCGGCGGGCTTCTGCCTGATGATTCGCGTCGACGCATCGAGCATGCGGATACGAGTCGCGCCGGCGACGACATTGGCGAGCTGAATCTGCGCGAGGCCGAGCGGAAGACCGCCCTGCCCTATTCCACTGAGATCGTAAGAAATGAAGGCGTGCGCCGTAGTCGTACCGTTGAAGGCGAGATTATGAGCAGTGGCGCTGCCATGCGCTCGGAAGGACGGCGAAGCAGGTCCAAATAAGATGCCACTAGCGGTGCCGGTGAGGTCGAGGCTGCCGTCGCCTTTCAGTTGCGCTAATTGCAGGAGCGGGGCGAGACGTTGGGCGCGAATCGTATAGGCGAGGCGGGTGGCCGCGCGCGGAACGAGGCCAACGTCGCCGTGAGCGCTGAGGGCTGCACCCGCAACGTTGAAATCCGCTTGCGCAATGCTGACGATACCGTTGTGCAGGCGGGCATCAAGTGAACCATTACTAATCGCGACATTTTGGAGCGAGCTGCGCGCGATAGTGAGAGATGCCTGTGCGTTGAGACGTGCGAGATCGAGTTGCGTGGGATCGATGCGCGGCGCATCGAGTTTGAGCGTCGCGTTGAAATCGCTCCTTTGTGAACGAGCGCCGGTGAACGTTTGCAGATCGAAGTGCTGAGAGGCGATTTGCGCCTGCACATTAGGAGTAGTGAGGTTGGCAAGCGAAGCGGCGACGGTAATCGAGCTCGAGCGGTTGATAATCGTGGCAACGAGATGCGCGCGCCCGTCCTTAGTATCGGCGGTCAGCTTGGCATTCCCCGCGTGAATGTTGTTGATGGTGAGGTTGCGGCCATTGGCGTTGATAGCCGCGTTGAGTGTGTTGATCGCGGAAAGCTGAATGCCCTGCCCCTTGATTTGCGCTGACGTGTCGATTTGACCAGCGAGTTTCAGACCAAGGGATAGGCGGGCGAGATCGAGATGAGACAGCGTTAATTTGCCGTTGTAGGCAGGCTGTTGCGGATGACCGAGATCGGCATCGGCGACCAAGTTCGCGTGCGCTGGCCCGGCGGTCAAATCAAGCGCCGCGTGGAGCGCGCTGAGCGGGCCGTTGAGGTCAATTGAACCGGCAATGTTATCGCGCAGTGGATAGCTCTTGAGCCATTTCAGGTCGCCCGCGGCAAGCTTTGCGACGATGATGTGCGCATCGATGGTGGGCGAACTAGGATTCGTCACCGTTGCAGTGGCGGAAAGTGAAGAAGCTTGGGTCGCGAGATTCAAGCTAGAGAGATGCACTGTGGCGGGCTGCGATGAGGCGTCGTAGGAAGCCGCCAGAGTAACGTCAGCGGGTGGAAGGTTGGGCGCCACGACATGCGCGGAGAATTTGCGGGCGCCGATTCTGACGCAGGAAGGCAGCAATTCAACTTGAGCGTC
>DATKPK010000097.1:0-10367 GCA_035524095.1 Binataceae bacterium (SeqCode)
CTGTTGCAGCGAGAAGGGTTTGGGCAGGTAATCGAAGGCGCCCGCCTTCATCGCCTCGACGGCGTTTTCGATGGTGGCGTAGGCGGTCATCAGAATGAAAGCGACGTCGGGGGTCTGGCGGCGGGCCTGTTCGAGCAATTCGACACCATTGACACCGGCCATCCGATAGTCGGTAAGGACGAGATCGAAAGGCTCGTCACTGGCGAGTTGAATCAGCGCTTGCTGGGCGGATTCGGCCGTCCGAACTTGATAGCCGCAGCTTTCGAGAAAAGTCGCGAGGTGAGTACGAATGTTCTTTTCGTCGTCGACGATCAGGATTCTAGCCATGACTCACCTTGTACGGCCGGCAGTTCGACGGTGAAGCAGGTGCCGCGCTCAGGAGCCTTGTCGCAGAAGATCCGCCCGCCGTGGGCCTCGACGATCTCCTTGGGACAGCTAAGCCGAGGCCGGCTGAACCGGGTGCAACGCCATTGATGTTCCATTGCGCGAAGCGCTCGAAGAGATGGTCACGTAACTCTGGGGGTACGCCAGGTCCGGTATCGGTGACGCGGAGACTCAACCCGCCGGGGCCAGTCGCGGAAGAGACCTGGATCGCGCCTCCATTGGGAGTATAGCGCAAAGCGTTGGCGATCAAATTCGATACGACCCACGAGAGTTTGACGGGGTCTGCGCGGATGGTGATGTGGTCGCCGTTGACGAACTCCTTGAGAGTGATTTTTTTTTGTTCGGCCTGAATGGCGAAAGTGCGGACAACTGCATGAATTAAAGGGGCGACATCGAGCGGGACGCTTTGGACCGTGATGGCGGCCATCTCGCCGCGGGCGAGATTGAGGAGGTCGCTGGCGAGAGCGCGCATCCGGCGCAGGTCCTCGTTGATAGCATCGATCAGTTCGCGCTGCTTGTCGTCGAGATTGCCGGAGCTGCGGGCGAGCAATTCGGCGGACAGAGCGAGGGAGGTAAGCGGCGTATTGAGTTCGTGCGAGAGGGTGGCGACGAGGTTGGTGCGCGCACGATCTTTGTCGCGCAAATAAGTGATGTCCTGGAGAATTAGAATCGTACCGAAGGACTGGCCCTCGCCTTGGTGAAGCGGTACGGGCTTCAGGAGATAGGTGTGATCGCGGCCGCGGACGTGGAGATCGACTTCGATCCGCATGGTGTCGGGTCCCTGATGGGCGATGCTTTCGAGAGCGGCGCGGACGCGCACGTAGTGGGGATGGTTGCTGTCGAGATCGGCAAAAGGACTGCCGAGGGCCTCGCGCGCGTCGACGCCGAGGACGATCGCGGCCATCTCATTGATGTGGGTGATGATGCCCTTAGGATCGATCAGGATGATGCCGTCCTCGATGCTTTCGATGATGGCCTCGGTCTTGGCTTTCTCGTAGACGATGCGATCGACGTTGAGCTTCTCGAACTGCTCGAGCCGTTCGGCCATCCGGTTGAACTCGACCGCAACGTCCTGGAGTTCGGCGAGAGGCTGTTCGCCGAGGCGGGCGGTGGGTCCTTGAAGACTAAAGCTACGCAGGTGTTCGGTTAATTCGCGCAACGGGCGGGCGATATTCCAGGCGATGGTCGAGGCGAGGGCGACGCCGATCAAGAGGACGAGGGTAAGACCGATGGCAAACTCGGTGGCGAGGCGGTCGGCCATCTTGACCGAGTGGCTATCAGCGCGAAACATCGCCGCCTCATTGAGTTCCGTAACGCCGTCAATCTGATGGTGGAGTGTCGCAAGCTCGCCGTTGTAGTGGGCGGGCGGAAGATTCGGCTGGTTCTGGATTTCCGCAAAGAAGGCATCACTGCCCTGCTTGATGGCATTAGCAAGGGGGCCTTCGCCGGGTTCGGTGATATTGCCGAGCTCGACTTTCAGCCAGCGTTCGAAGCGACCCTTGTTGGGCGGCAGGACAGTCGCGAGGTTCCCCTGGAACTGCGCCAACTGGATGGCGTAGAGCGCGGAGTGCATCTGCTCAGCGGCCTCAATACTGAGATAGTTGCGATAGAGAGTGTGATTGATGGCATGGCCGAGGCGGTGGATCGTCGGGACTGACAAGGTGCCGAGAGCCAGTGCGAGAACCAGCATCATCAGCGCGCCGTTGCGGATACGCGAACGCAGCGATGGCGGTTTCATGGCTTTTCGTCCTCGCTCACGACGACGACATCGAAGTGCGATGCGCGGTTGATGAGCTGATTGGTTAGGGAGCTACGCAATAGGCGATCCCACAAGTTGTAGTGGGGTGCAGCCGACGATGATTTGGGTGATTTTCTTTTCGTGGGCGAAATCCAACAGGCATTTGAGAACGTCCGTATCTTTCAACCAAACAACTTCCGCGCCAAGATCGGCGACGAGATTGATGTTATCGAGAAGCACGCGAAAATCAGGTGTGCTGATTTTTGCGCAGACTCGGCTGGGGCGCCGATGTGCACGGCGTAGACGTCGGCGTTGAGGCGTCCTGCAATCCGCGTTGCACGATACAAGAGTCGCGATGCCTTCAGCAGCACGCGCACACCATCGAATGCCCATAGACCTTGGCGCGGCGTCCGTCCTCGCGCTCGGCTTCTTCGAACTGAGGCCGAACAATAACTCCTCCGGCAATCAGACGCCCTGGATTCTTAGGACCGGGCATGGCGCGTAGCGCAGGATTTTCTCAGCTGTACTACCGAATCTATTAATTGAGCTTTGTATAATTCGAGTGACAGATTTGCTTGTTTCCAGAAGGACCGTACCAGCGCCGGGCGGCGTCGCATGCGGCGCAAAGCTAAACGGCCGAAGAAGCCGAGTTCGGTGAGGTCGTCCGGGTAGAAATTGTGCAAGGCATGGTGATTGCCACGCTTAAACACCGATCCAAATCGCGCTGAAAAACAGTGACCCGCTCCGGAACGATAGTTCTGTTCATTTTTCCGCCGTGCCGCGCGCGGCGGCGCGGTAGTTGCTTTGACGACGCTCGCCATCGAACGTTCCAATGGCCAGGAGCGGATCATGGGAAATCGCGTTTCCGAACTCGCCGAGCTCGCGAGGCCACTCTCAGGTAATGTTCGCAGCCCGGCCGAACATTCGTATGTGTGTCAGACGATCGGAAGTTCGCGGCAGAGGCCGCAGCGATCAAGTATACCGGGGTTCACGCAAGTCACCGGGCAATTGCAGGGCTTACCGCCGGGAGCTCAGGGCTTGTCGATAACAAGTAAGCGCCGCTGAACTGAGTTTACGAATCGTGAGCTTCGCACAAGGCCCCTTGATGCAGATCGATCAGTGAACTGGCGATCGAACACGGCTCCTGGGCTCGCAGCATGTTGGAAGCGCGCGGCCCAATGATCTATTCGGGCACCAACGAGATTCAACGGAACATTCTTGCCGAACGTACTCTCGGCCTGCCCAAGGGATGGCTTGAAGTCGAGCAGCCGCTCCTTGTGATTTGACATGGGGTACCATCCATTGAGGCGGCACACCACAACCAGAGGCGCCGCTTGCAATTGTCCGAAGTGGCGGCCGCCGCCATGATTCGCTACCACTGGCCAGGCAACGTGCGCGCACTCCGAAACGCGATGGAGCGGGCCGCAGTCTTATGTGACGGCGATACCGTAAAGCCAGCAAGCCTGCCCGAAGCAGTTGTCAGTCGCTCTCAGAGCGCTCACCAGTCTTTAACCAAGGCGCGCTTGGACCACATCGAGCGTCAGCACATCGCTCACGTACTGCTGGCAAGCGCCGCCTTACTAATACAAGGCGCTGCACTTCTCGATATCAGTGTGAGCGCTCTCCGGCGCACACGCGCGCTTTATAATATAGACATTCCGATCCGGCGGGCGCCCAAGAGAAAGCTCATATAAGCGATTCAATCGGGAACTAACGAGTCCCTGACTTGAAAGGATCGACTTCACTCAGCGCGTCTCTCGTCATACCGAGGATCAAGCGAAGCCGCCTGACGTCCTCTAGCCGTCAGCGGAGACTCTTCGCCTATAAGGCCCTTGGTTCACACACCTGCCCGCGCTAAGTAGACCGGCTCGCTCTCGCCACGGCCCCGGTCTGCCAATGGGACCGTACCTTCCATTCTCAGTAACCATCCAGCACTTTCTAACTCTGCTGCTGTTCCCGATCGATCACTGTACCGGCCTAAGCTCTTTCTTCGGTAGGAATACGTTCCTTCTCAGACTGCCCAGTACGCACCCATGTGCCGCGAGATTAGTCACTTCACTGCTAAGGTCTTAAGCAGCTAATTACGGTTACTAATAATGCAAAGTACATGGTATGCATAGAGTCGCTTCTTGCATAATACACGCATCTAACCGGCGACCTCGGAAGCGGCAGCGTCACGCGCGGGCCGAGTAATAGTGCAAGGTGCAAGCTTGCATTATGAATCCGTGTTGCCGTCTTGTGGCATATGGCTTGCCACGTTAGCCGCATCGCAAGAACTGGAGGCGAGCTGAATGAATCTTGGTATCTGGCTGCCGTTTACTTTTGCGCTTGGCCTGGCTGGGATCGCTGTCTGTTTCGCGTTTGTGATTGCCTGCGAACACATCTAGGAGCACTTCATGATCTATGTCACTTGCGTCGTCGCTGCTCTGACCTTCGTCTATCTGGTCACCGCGATGGTCCGGCCTGAGTGGTTTTAGTTCTTCTTTAGACTCATCCACTTCACACGCACCGGCGTTTTACAAGGATTCAATTCCATGTGGCTATTTCCGATTTTGGTTATTGGGATTCCCGTTATCCTCGGGTTTCCCTTAAGCCGTTACCTGACCTGGATCATGGACGGCCATTATCATCCGCCGAAGCTGCTCAAATGGTTCGAAGACCGCGTAAACAGCGGAGCGATGAACTGGAAGCAGTACATCCTGGGACTTCTGATCTTCAACACGCTCCTTTACTTCTTCGGCTATCTGGTGTTATCGGCACAGCCCTGGATGCCGCTAAATCAGCGCGGGTTGGGTGCTCTTGCTCCGAGTACCATCTTCAACACCGTCATCTCCTTCATGACCAATACGGATATTCAACACTACTCAGGAGATGTTGCGTTCTCGAATTTCTCGCAGATGTTCTTCTGCATTCCCATGTTCTTCCTTTCGGCTGCGATAGGATTCTGCGCGCTGACCGCCATCATTCGTGCCTTCCGCAGTGATCCTGACGTAGGCAATTTCTTTCTGGATATGTGGCGGGTAGTCATGTACACCTTCCTGCCGCTTTGTTTTGTCTTTAGCCTGCTTTTCCTCGCTTGCGGAATGCCGATGACCTTCCAGAGTGAGTATCAGGTTAACACCCTGGAACCTGCTGCGATGGGCACCGATAGTAACAATCAGGCCAAGCAGCAGGCCATTGTGATAGGGCCGCTAGCGGCGTTCGTACCTATGAAAATGCTTGGTACCAACGGCGGTGGCTTCTTCGGCATGAATTCATGCCATCCGTTCGAAAATCCAAGCGGCCTCTCCAATTTTCTGGAGACCGCGAGCATGATGATGTTTCCGATGGCGCTCGTGTTGATGTTCGGGCGCATGCTCACACGGTTCCGGCATTCTTTAGTGATTTTCTCGGTTATGTTGACAATGCTCATAGGCACTGTCCTATGGACTATCCACTTTGATGCGCTGAAACCGAATCCGGGTCTTACAGCCCATCCAGTAAGTAGAACTTTCGCAATTGCCAGTGCGACCGCTCCCGGCGGTAAGCGCGTAATCACCCTGCCAGCCGTTGCTGGACTGCCACTTGACCAACATCTTGGCAATCTCGAAGGTAAAGAACTGCGCTTTGGCACCTTAGCGGCCGCGACTTTTGAAGCTGCCACGGTCGATTTCACGTGCGGGGCGATCGTGTGTGAGCACGACAGCATAAATCCTGTGGCCGCCATATCTCCCTTCTTCGGGATGTGGGTTAACTGCATCTTCGGCGGCAAGGGCGTCGGCATGATCAACATGCTGCTGTTCATCGTCATCGGGATCTTCGTCGTTGGTCAGATGGTCGGACGTACCCCGGAATACCTGGGCAAGAAAATCGGAGCACGCGAAGTCAAACTTGCGCTGATTGCTCTGCTAATCCATCCTCTTGTTATTCTCTTTCCTACCGGTCTTTTCTCCGCGACGGACTGGGGCATTAAGGCTGAGAGTAATCCCGGTGCTCACGGCTTTTCGCAGATTGTTTACCAGTTCTCGTCGGACTCGGCTAATAACGGTTCAGCGTTTGATGGCTTGGGCGTCACCTATGGCTTGAACAATAATCTCAGTCCCTCACCTGAGGCCGTACCTTGGGATATCGCAGCTGGCTTCGTGATTATGTTCGGCCGCTTCATTCCGATTATCGCTCCGATCGCGATGGCCGCTTTCCTTGGCATGAAGAAAAGTACGCCATTCGGCCTAGGAACGCTGCGCGACGATACGCTTACTTTCGGATTCATGCTGCTCGGCACGGTCTGCATTATCGGCGCGTTGCTGTTCTTGCCAGTCGCCGCACTCGGTCCGATGGCAGAGCATCTGGGACCGATTCCTTTCGGTGGTTAGCCGCTGGGATACCGGAAACTAAAGAACGTAACTAGTTCTACCGAATCATTGGATTTACCGGAGGACCCTAAGATGGGTGCAGCCGTCAAAACTCTCCCCTCAATCGAACATCCTGAGCAGCCGCGGCCAGCGCGGCGGATCAAGGCCCGCAAGCTCCTCGAGCCCGCACTGGTGCGCCAGGCGTTGAGGCAGGCCTTCGTGATGCTCCGGCCGGATGTTCAATGGGCCAATCCCGTGATGTTCGTGGTCGAGCTCGGTGCTGTGCTCACGCTCCTCTTTATTATCCAGGCGCTGGTTAGTACATCGGCGTCGCAGGTTCCGATTACTTACTTCGTCGCACTGGATATATGGCTCTTCCTGACAGTGCTGTTTGCCAACTTCGCGACCGGTCTGGCGGAGGCACGCGGCAAATCACAGGCCGAGTCGTTGCGCAGGACACGCAGCGAAACCCCGGCATACCGTCTCAAGGCTGGTGACGTCGTGGAGGAAGTTCTCTCGACTGATCTCAGACCCGGCGATCGCGTGGTGGTAGCTGCTGGACAGGTCATTGCTAGTGATGGCGAGGTGATCGAGGGTATCGCGGCAGTGGATGAATCGGCGATCACTGGTGAATCGGCGCCGGTCATTCGTGAGGCCGGCGGCGATCGCTCGGGTGTCACCGGCGGTACGCGCGTGATCTCAGACCGTATCGTCATCAAGATCACAGCCATTCCTGGCCAGTCGTTTCTTGATCGTATGATTGCGCTCGTTGAGGGTGCCGTCCGTCAGAAGACTCCCAACGAAATTGCGCTAACCCTAGCGCTTAGCGGCCTGACCCTGGCCTTTCTAATAGTAGTCATTCCACTGTGGCCGATGGCTTGGAACGCCGAACAATACATGGCTGGATATCTGGGTATTACCGCGCCGCTGCGCAGCCTCGGTACCGACGTTCCGACCCTCGTGGCGCTGTTGGTCTGCCTGATCCCCACGACCATTGGCGCCTTACTCGCAGCTATCGGTATTGCCGGGATGGATCGGGCGCTGCAAGCCAATATCATTGCCAAGAGCGGCAAAGCAGTCGAGACCGCTGGTGATATTGATACCGTACTACTCGACAAGACCGGCACGATCACAGTTGGTAATCGCCATGCTACCGAGTTTATCCCAGTCGGTGGCTATTCGCAGCTCAAGCTTGCGCTGCTGGCGGGTCTCGCCTCCACCTCTGACGAGACGCCTGAGGGCAAAAGTATAGTTCGCGCCGCGCAGATACTTGGTGTAGGCATTAAGGATCTCACGCCCCCGACAGGTACTGGTTTCGTTGCCTTCAGCGCTCAGACCCGCATGAGCGGTGTCGATCTTCCTGACCGTAGTACTATTCGAAAAGGTGCGGCCGACTCGGTGATTAACTACGTCCGCACACAAGGCGCTACGATTCCGGCGTCTCTTCAGCAAACCGTTGACACCGTCGCCGCCAAGGGCGCGACGCCATTAGTAGTCGCCGAGGGTTCAAAGATTGCGGGCGTCGTCGTGCTTGAGGATATCCTCAAGACCGGTATGCGTGAGCGGTTCGACCGGCTGCGCAGTATGGGTTTGCGCACAGTAATGATCACCGGCGACAATCCGCTTACCGCTGCGACAATCGCGAAACAAGCCGGAGTTGACGACTTTGTCGCGCAAGCCACGCCTGAAACGAAGCTCGCCTATATCCGAAAGGAACAGTCCGAAGGCAAGCTCGTTGCGATGATGGGCGATGGCACTAATGACGCACCTGCGCTGGCGCAGGCCGACGTCGGCCTTGCGATGAACTCCGGGACCCAGGCCGCCAAGGAAGCTGGCAACATGGTCGACCTTGACTCCGATCCGACTAAGTTGATCGAGGTTGTCGAAGTCGGCAAGCAGCTCCTCATGACACGTGGCGCACTGACTACTTTCTCAGTAGCCAATGACGTGGCCAAGTATTTCGCGATTGTGCCAGCTCTCTTTGCCGGTACACTGCCGTGGCTGAAGGCAATGGATATCATGCATCTCCATTCGCCCACCTCCGCGATTCTCTCCGCCGTTATCTTCAATGCACTGATTATCCCAGCCTTGATTCCCATCGCTTTGAAGGGCGTCAAATATGAGCCGCTTGGTGCCGACGCCTTGCTGCGCCGCAACCTGCTCATCTGGGGCGTAGGCGGCGTTATCCTTCCGTTCATCGGCATCAAGCTGATCGACGTAATCATGGTCGCGGCGCATCTCACTGCCTGACGCGGACCGATTAAAGCGATTCTGTTGAATCTTCAAAGGACAAGTACCATGACAAGCATAGTCAAAAGTTTATGGCTGCTCTTGTTCACGTTAGTTATTTGCTGCCTGATCTACCCCCTGGTTGTATGGGCCATTGGACAGACCTTCTTCCCCTTTACTTCCAATGGAAGCATCGTGAATGGGCCTGACGGCAGACCGGTGGGTTCGCTGATGATCGCTCAGCCCTTCACCAAGAATGAGTATTTCTGGCCGCGGCCTTCCGCTGCTTCCTACGACGGATCGGCCAGCACGTCCTCTGCGCTGGCGGCTTCCAACTATGCCTTGCGCGATCGCGTCGCGCGAATGCTCGGCCCCATCGTCAAATACTCGAGCGGACCTAAAGCCGGACAACTGGTCGCGCCTGATATCGAAACCTGGTTCCAGCAAGACCAATATCAAGGAAGTTCACACCTGGTCGCCCAATGGGCCGATAACCACAATGAACTCGCGCAGGGATGGGTCAGTGCAGATCCGACGCACGCGTCATATATAACCGAGTGGCAAAAGACGCATAAGGACGTAGCCGCTGGCTGGATTAAGCAGAATCCAGGCACGCCGAATCCTCAACCATCCGACCTCGCAGTAGTTTTCTTTGAAACATTTTCGAAGGAGAATCCTGGCAAGTTTCCGTCGGCCGTGACCAAGCAATTGCCCAATGGCAAAAGCGAAACGGCCATCGAGCCAGTTGCGAGCGGTTCCGATATCCAATCCATATTCTTTGATATGTGGCGGCAGGATCATCCCGACGCGCCGCTCGCGAATCTCCCTGCTGACATGGTGACCACTTCAGGCTCCGGTCTCGATCCCGATATCACCATGGAGAACGCTGAATATCAGGTTGATCGGGTTGCCACGCAATGGGCCACTGACACCAAGCGCAATCCCGCGCAGGTTCATGCCGAAATCGAGCAGATTCTGCAGGCCGACGCTTTCGCTCCGGTGGGCGGACTGTTCGGTGAGCCAATGATCAACACCATGCGGGTCAATCTTGAATTGCGTAATCGCTACGGAGCCCCGGCTTCGTAAACGATTAGTGCCATCACTATGGGCGGACCGGTCGCCTCCGGAGCCGCAACCCAGGGACGCCGGCATTGTCGAGCACATGCTGGCGTTCCCCTTCTTCCCGCCGCTACCCGTTGTTAATGCCTCAGGTGATTATTTGCTTAGCGTTCGGCATCGCGTAAACTGCCCAGTCTGAGTATGGATGAGGTTGTAGCTATGTCTTCCAAGAGCCAAATTGTCATAGCGCTCGATTCTCTGAAGAGTCTGGTGTAAGACTTCGAGCGGCCTTCCGCTGGTGAGTCACTTGAGCCGCCTGGCGTCTGTGGAGGGCATGTCCTGCGGCGCATCAGCTGTGACACCGCGCCCTGCAAAATCTCAACCCCACGTCATGGAATGGGCGGCGGTCGCGCCTCAATGGCTGCCCATTCACTTACCAAGCAACCATCCTGCGACTTGCATCATAATGCATGAGTGGGTGACGCAGGCGCGTTTAACAGAAGTTAGTTCGAGGCAGTAGTGATAACCATCCGGTTCCGAACGCTCTTGACGTCACAAGGCGTGAGTTGAGCCGACCCGGCAGCAAAAGCTTTCAACACGCCCTACCCTCGCTTGAAAGTATGATA
>DATKPK010000098.1:0-12297 GCA_035524095.1 Binataceae bacterium (SeqCode)
TGGGCCTGGAGCTTGGTGGCTTGCAAGCTTTTTTCCGCCTGGAGCTGCGAGTAATAAGCGGTTTGGATATTACCGGGGTTCAGGTCGGAGAAGGGGATAGGGATGGAGAAGGAGGCTCCGGCACTATCCCAATGTGGCGCCGGATCAATGGGATTGGTTATGTCTGTGAAATGGTTGTAGACGCCTGAGACTGACAGGTCCGGAATGCGCTGAGCTTTCGCTTGTTTGTAACTGGCTATCGCGCTGTCCAGGCTGTACTGAGCGGCGATGACGTCGGTGCGGGTGGTAATTGCGTTCTTGACTAACTCATTAACCGAGAACTGGCGGGCCGACGCTTCGAGACTTCCGGCTGCGCCGATGAGGCCATTAGCGCTGCCAGTACCAAGAAGGACGGCGAGGTTGCCGAGAGTCTGGTGGAGAGTGGACTGGTCGTTCGCCAAGTTGCTGTGGGCTTCAAGCTCCGCAATTCTGGAGCGCATCAAAGCGTCTTCAGTGACCTGCCCTTTAGTGTGAGCCTCGACGTTGTATTCAACGAGTTGTTGAGCACGCTGCAGGGACTTCATGTCGCGTTCAAATTTGAGACGGCCGGTCAGAGCGTCGATGAAAGCGTCGGCTGCTTGCCCTCGAAGCGTTCGGATATAATCTGCCAAGCTGGCGCGCGCAGCTCCTAAATTCGCGCGGGCAGCCTGTACACCATAGTGAATCCGGCCACCCCAGGGGAGTGTTACGGTGGCTTGACCATTGTACGTTGTAGACTGCGCATGATTAATGTCACCGGCATAACCACCCTGAAGCACTGGATCCGGCCATACATGCGCTGCGGTCAATTTAGCTTCGGCGATTGGAACATTATAACGTTGCGCGGCGAGTGAAAGGTTTTCTTCCTCGACTGCCCGCATATAATCCTGAAAAGTGATCCAGGTCGTAATCGGCAAGGAAGGCAGCGGGCGGCCTCTGGTGAGGTTGGGGTAGTTTTCGATAGTCCCAGGCACCCTCAGGCGAACGGGGGCCGTCGGACTTCCGAGCGGCGTCAGGATACGGTTTTGCAGCGAGGTATTCTCGGCAGCGCCGGAGCCAACGGCCTGAGCGAGGATCAAGGCAAAGGTTATCGTCAAAATTCTGAACGGGTTTGACATAGCGTGGCTTTGTCTCGAGGGAGAAGGTTCGCTGGTGCTTGCGAGGACAAGCGCCGGAGCGCGTGTACAGCAGACCAGTTATGGAAAGAAGTTGGTTCGGTTACGTTTGGATGAAATTCGAGTTCAGTGCGACCAGGCCATAGAACAATCGGAGAATGGGATGACTGGAGGTTCGGCGGCTTTAGTGATGAGGGAGCGGCTTTTCGCATAGTCAGCAAGGGATCGTCAGGCGATCGTGTTCATCCGTTACGGGCCTCGGCGTAATCCTATAGATCGGAAGCAAAGATAGAGCATCCGCGCTTGGCGAGTGGAGTCAAACGAATATTTCGAGGGGTGATAGTTGCGGGTCTGCGGGTCGAGCCGGCGCAATTCAGTCCACGGTAAAGCGCGGCGGGGCAGGAAGGGGACTCCGCGATTTACTGCGCCTGTCGAACTATGTGACGCCGGGACTCGCAGCATACCCATCGATGATGAGAATGATGCCACAAGTTCAAATTCAGAGAATGAAATTTAGCGAAGAAGATGCGTTTGTGGATATCGTGCCAAGCGAGTGCTGATGAGTTCCAGGTGCGGCGGGGTCGGCGCCCATACCGCAAGCACGTGGCTAGCAGCGTAAAAATTTCTATCGAGCCGCCAGTCACTTGCATTACACTGTTTGGCAACACTGTAACAAGCGATGATAAAGGACTTCTTCTCGCCCTTGGAATTACTAGCGTCGCGCCTGTATACATCGGCGAAGGGGGCGGGACTGAAGCCGTCCCTTGCTTTGATAGCTTCGATAACTTTCCCGGCAAAACTGAAAACCGTAGCTACCACGTCCAGGGCGAGTTGAGGCCAATTCGCCCTGAAACCTGTATTAATCATGGCGTTTGCACCGTTTTTGTACTCTTCTACGTCGGCGCTTGCCGCGGTCTGGGCGGAGCAGTCGAAATGGTACACGTCGCACATCATGCTCGACGGTACGGGAACGCCAAGCACTTGCTTAAACTCATCCCTGACTTGCGTCTCCAAGGTTAGGATCAACTGGTTCCATTTATTTTGCAGCTCCAAAACACTATTAATCATGTCCGCGATTGGTTTCTCTTTGTGACCGGCCATTCGCGTTCTCCTTTCCTATTTAGCTTCAGTGCGCCTCCGGTTTCAGATAGGTATTGCCAAAACCCTTAGGTGATCTAGACGCTGGAAGAGGGCGTCCACATTAGGTTTGTGCGAGATATGCCGCGGAATCGGCTTTCCGGTCAATCAATCAGCTAATTGCTGCCAGCCAGTCCAGCACTGAACCATCCGATCAGCTTTTTCACCGTTGACAAAGCCGCAGCGCCTTCCCTGAAAGATCTGCGCAAGCCCGCGCTCATCACTTTCCGGCGGAGCGTTCCACCATCGGCGTTGCGACTTGGATAGTTCCGGCCGCGGCGGACCGACAGACCTAGGGAGCGGTTACCTTAACGAGTGATGATCTTAGCCCAGAGAAGTAGCCACTATTCAGTGAGAAAACACGGTTTCCGCTTTCCTTGGACAACATATCTGCTGCTTCCTGAAAATTCTCATTACACTGGGGAAGAAGCTGGAAGAGGCGGTGTTGAGCGCCAGTAACAGTTTGATCGTCGGGACCGGAGAGATAGCAATACGTACCTGTATTGGCCGATGCAAAAAATATGGATTGGCCGGTTTTATATGGACCTCGAGGAAGAGCTTTAACCTCCACTGCAACTGCCTTTTCCTTGGCATATTTCGCGACGCTTTCGGCAAACGCGGTCAAAAAATCCCGTTCAACGTGGCGAGCGTCGCAAGTTATGATCTCGACGGTTTGAAGCTGGGGATTTGCTTTCTTCCATTCATAAAGCAGTACGCAAAACTCGAGATTGCTCATCTCGCAGAACTCGTCGGGACCGCCGTGGCCCCATGCTGTCAGAACGGGATCGTTCAACTTTGGAATAAAGCGAATGTCAAAGTTAGCCGTCACTTGCATCGGGTTGTTCTTTTCGTTGAGAGCTCTGGCAAGAGTGCGCGCTCTATCATAATGGTCTTTACCGTAGATTATCATTGGTGTTTACCTTGTTATTCCTCGCTCCAGGAAAAGAGGCTTCGCTCACACAGATCCATAGAATGCCATCAGGCGGACTCTTCACTAATAGAACGATAGGCCAGTCGAAGAAGCCCCGCGACCTCATAATGAGAGTAAGAGCGGGGCGTCTTCGATACTTACAATCCTAATTGAGGCTTTGCTCAGCTAGAGCAGCAAGCGTCCCCTTGGATGCGCTTCCAATTTACGGCTGATGAGTGCTACGTGTTCCAGCGTTGGCGCCCAGACAGCGAGCACATTGCTAGCGGCATAAAAGTTCGTATCGAGCCGCCAGTCGCTAGCGCTACACTCTTGAGTCACGCTGTAGCATGCAACCATAAAGGTCTTGTCGCCCCTTTGGTTAGTGGCGTCGAGTTTATGTGCATCAGCCGTTACGCCGACTTTAAGAGTGCCACTACCAATAATCTTCGAAGCAACACCAGCAACTGTATCTATCACGTCGAGGGCAACCTGAGGCCAATTTGCCTTGAACACGCTGCTAATTATTGCACTCGCGCCCTTTTTGTACTCCTCCACGTTCGCGTTCGCTGCAAACTCGGCCGCGGAATCGAGGTGGTACACGTCGCACATCATGCTCGATGGCACTGGGACACCAAGCGCCGCCTGAAATTCGGCCCTCAAGTGTTTTTCCATATTTAGAATTAATTCATTCCATTTGTTCTGAAGTTCTAACGTACTGTTAATCATATCTGCGATCGGTTTTTCCTTGTGACCGGGCATTCGTGTTCTCCTTCGTGATCTGGGTTGAATTAACGGAAAAAAGCCAAACGCCGAGAAATCCTGGGACCAGTTGGTCGGGGCGTCGTCAAATATCGACCAGTACCTGCAGGCCGAGTTCGTCTGCTTCTGAACCTACGATTTTGTGATGCCGCCGTTTAATGGCTAAACGGATAGGCGCCGGCCCGAGAGCTTGCGTCGTCGGCATTACCCCTTTGGAGCGTCGCTAGAAAGCGTTCCGGACAGTAACACTAATTGTAGAGGCATACAACTCCGAGTTAGTCATCAAAGAGTAACTGGAAGTTAACAGAGATTTCGCCGATCGGCGAACGCAAAGCGGCGGCGTGGTGGATGGCGATTAAAGGGCGTGGCGAAAGAAAGTTCATTTGCCGAGGCAGAATTCACGGAAGATGGCGTCGAGGATATCTTCGGAGTTGATATCGCCGGTAATCAGGCCGAGGGAATCGGAGGCCGCGGTGACGTCGACGACGATGATCTCGGGGGGCATCGAGGCAAGTGCGGCGGCGCGAGCGGAAGCGAGAGAATCGAGGGCGTGAGCGAGGGCGTCGCGATGACGCTCGCGCGAAATTATTACGCCGTCGTTAGTGTAAGGCGCGCCACCCAGAACTTCGATGGCGTGCTCGAGTGAACTGCGGAGGACGGGGAGGCCGTCGCCGGTCAGTGCGGAAATGGCCAGCGCGGGATAGTTGAGGCCATGAGCGCGCAGGGTCGCGGCGTCAAAGCATGGCGCGAGATCGGACTTATTCAGAAGCACGAGGCCATAGCGGGGATGGCCGGCGTTGGTATCCAATTCATTACAAATTGTAATTAAATCGGCGTCATCGGAATCGAAGGGGCGGGAAGAATCGAAGACCGCGAGAATGATATCAGCATTGGCGGCGTGAGCGCGGGCGCGGCTGATGCCGATGCGCTCGACCTCGTCGGCGCTGGTGCGGAGGCCGGCGGTGTCTTCCAAGACAAGGACGCCATTGTTGAGGCGCACGGTCTCTTCGATGACGTCGCGAGTGGTGCCTGGGATCGGGGTGACAATCGCGCGATCGGAGCCGAGGAGGAGATTGAGCAGGCTCGATTTGCCGGCGTTGGGTTTGCCGATGACGGTGGCGCACGCGCCGTCGCGGATAATGCGGCCGCGGGTGAAAGTATCGTGAAGAATAGTCAAATCGTTGGTAAGGCGGTCTATCTCAGCAACGATGGAGTCGTGGGTGAAGGCAGGAACGTCGTCTTCATCGGCAAAATCGATCGCGACTTCGAGATGTGCGCGAATAACGATGATCTGATGGCGGAGATCGCGCACGCGCTGGGCCAATGAGCCGGAGAGCTGAGCGAGGGCCTTGGCGAGGGCGCCTTCGCTGTTGGCATTGATGAGGTCGGCAACGGCCTCGGCGGCGGTGAGATCGAGGCGTCCGTTGAGAAAGGCGCGGCGGGTAAATTCACCAGGGGCGGCGATGCGTGCGCCAGCGGCGGCGGCAAGCGCGACGATGCGGCGGACGAGAAATGGACCGCCGTGGCATTGGAGCTCGGCGATATCCTCGGCGGTGAAACTGTTCGGCGCGGGCATGATGGTGAGCATAGCCTGGTCGAGGGCGGCGCCGGTCGTAGGGTCGCGGATGGTGCCGAGGTAGAGGCGGCGGGGCGTGAGCGTTGCAGCGAATGTGAGCGGATGCCATAACCGGCGCGCGATCGCGATGGCGTCGGGGCCGGAGAGGCGGACGATCGCGATGGCGGATGAGCCGGGGGCCGTGGCGGGGGCGACAATGGTATCCGGGAGGTACATTTAGAGACGGCTAAAGGATTTTAACCCACCTCGCCGGGTCGTCCTAATGAGTTTCAAGCCGGATGCTCGCAGACTCGCAGATACAGGGGTTGCACGGAGCCTAGCTTGGATTCTTTAAGTGAAGGGGTGCGATTCCTTGGGCCTCCGAACAATCCTCAACTCTCTCGATGCTAACCAGGCATCGCAGATTCACCCGCTCTGACGAATTAACTTGGCACTTCGCTGCTATCGGTACTTTACACCCCACGGAACATCGCGTTGATTTTCTTGGCTTCTGGCGCTTGGCCTTGGGATTGCTCAGCTAGCCTTAGTTATTACGCGGAAGAGTGCGGGCAATTATTCGCGGACGAATGTGAACTTCCTCATCAATCGCCCGAACACCGCGCTTGAGGCCGCGCGCGTTCCGCCCAAGAAATTGCGGGAATATCCCCGCCAAAGTTTGCCGCTCAAGGAGGAGACCCTTTATGGCCGATAGAATTCCAAACGTTCGCATCGCCCCCGACGCCGAAACCGTACGAGCTCAATTGGGTCTCTTGCGTGACTTCGCGGGAACTTGGGAAGGCTATGGGTTCAACCTGATCGCGCGTCCTGACGCGAAAGACGGGACCAATCTCTACCTTGAACTCAACCAGACTCACGAAGTTCTTAAGCTTGACACCATCGGTTCGTCCATCCCCAATCGCGCCTTCGGCCAACCTGACGATCTCGAACTCTTCGGCCTGACCTATCTCCAGAAGATCAGTGATGTAGTCACGGGCGGCGCGCTCCACATCGAACCCGGCATCTGGGTTACCCAGGGATCGACTGCTTACCCTCCCGAGACCGCTCCGGCCGGAGCTCAGATAATCGCGCGGATGGCAACGATTCCCCACGGCAATGCGGTGCTCGCCGAAGGTATCGCCGAGCAATTTGAGGGTCCGCCAACCCTCACCGCTGGCGGTTCCCAATATGCTTTCTCGAAGTTCCCGTCCTTCAACAGCACACCTTTTCCAATTCCAGCCACCGGATTGCCAGCATTTAATGCCGCAGGTTCATCGGAAAAATTGACCGCATCGCCTGGCTTTACGCAATACGATCTTACGATTGCCGACTCCGCTACTAATACGCGAACCCCTTTTGGCAATACGCCACCGGTCGCCCTGCCTTCCAACATCCTTGGCGTTCCGATGCAAGACGTTGTCAACGACCCGATCCTGCTCTTGCAGGCAGTCATCAACAAGCAGGTTTCCGAAGGGCATACCTTCAAAGGCTCAGTACTCAATATCGCCACTCAGGTTCCCCTATCTTTTTTGACGGTACCCAACGACCCCAAGAGTGCCGCCCTGGAGATCAGCCTGACCGATGGTGGCGGGGGTATCGAAAATATTCCTTTTCTCGAAGGTGGAGAACCGGTCGGGGCGAAAGGTCCCAACGCGGACACGGCGACAGTCTATGCCACGTTCTGGATAGAGCACGTGTATCCGAAGAATGAGCGGCACTTTACGCAGCTGCAGTATGCGCAGATGGTCGTCTTGAATTTCCCTATCTTAACGCTGTTGCCTAAAGTCGTACTGCTCGGATGGCCGCACGTCTCAGTCGCAACCCTGCGCAAGACCTTCGGCTAATTCCTTAGGATTAAAGCGAAGGGCCGAAGCCCTCGAGGCTTCAGCCCTTCGCCCAACCTTCCGTCTCAAGGCATCGAACGTCATGGACCAACTCGGCTGCCGATCCAGCTCCATCTTAAGATTTTCGCAACTCGAGCAATGAGGACCTGATCAAAAAAATACCCCAAAGCCAAGATATCGGGCCGAGCGCGATGCTAAAGTCCGCCAAGTAAAGATGGTTTTTGATGAACTTGGAATCCGCTGTGAGAAATGGATTTGTCAGAAGACCGAGGGCGAAATAAAGCAGCCACGGGATTGTCGACCAAGCCATCGCCGCACTCAACTCCGCAACCGTTGCGCGAGTGCCGAACTGCCTTTCCCATCGACTTAGCAGCAACCCGGTCCAGTAAAGCGAGAGCCCCGAAAGGTAAGACGTTGCGACGAATGTCAGCGGGATGGCTAGCCGTTTATATTGTTCAGGCCACGGAATATCACCGGCAGGTATCTCAGCGACAACGAGACAGAATAGCATTCCGGTCGTCAGCGAGAATGCGCTCACGACGCGCCACGGTCTCGTTCCAATCAGATCGCGAATGTTTTTTCGCGGCGCAAAAAGAAACGCCAACACCCGGAATCCCATGAGCCTTATCCAGTCTCGCGGACTCAGACCGCCTTCAGCGGCCCGATCACACCCAGCGCGGCATTACGTCATGCGGGATCCCAAACGCCAGCTTGCCCAGCCAGCCGAGTCCGTCATGGCCCGCGAACGGCTGATGGATAATCGCCGCCCTTACGTCGCGATACATCTGCTCCAGCGGACCGGAGCGAAATAACGCCGCCCCGCCCACTAGCCGCATCGCCTTGTCGACGACACTCAGCGCGCTCTCCATCACAAAATGATGGCACGCGATAATATCCATCATCGGCGGCTCCGTCCGCACCTTGAGTTCCGTCAGGCTAGTCGCCGTCTGGACTAGCATCGCCCGTGCCGCCCGCAAACCTATTTCCATCTCAGCCGCGATAAATTGATTCCCCGGATAATGACTGGACGGCCGATCGAACGGGACTTGCGAGCGTTCACTTATCCAGTTGATCGCCCAGTCCCGCGCCGCCTGCGCCAGTCCGAGATAACAGGCGTCAAGCGTCGGCATCCAGCAGGAAAATACATTCATCGAAGGATCCCAACTGCGCGCCGGCCGGCTTCTGACGCTTGCATCAGGGACGAACACGTTCTCCCAAACAATATCGTTACTCGATGACGCGCGAATACTCAGAGTATCCCAGTTCTTTTGAATCTTTATCCCGGGAGTATTCGGCGGTATATAGAAGCCCAGTACTAGCGGCCCCTTCACTGGATCGTCATAATGCGCTGTTTCGAATAGCAAGTCGGCGCAGGCCGATAGCGTACCGAACTTCGCCGACCCGTTGACCAAGTATCCGCCATCGACTTTTTCGGCTCGGCGGCTCGTCTCATTTAGTCCGCCGAAGCCCACCCCGCTGTTAACCTTAGGGTCGCTCAGACCGCCGGACAGAATAATCCGATCATGGATGATCGATTCAAGTAAGGTGCGTAAGCGTGCATTGTTATCCAGGCGCCACAAATCCCCGAGCCAGCCCACAACGAACAGATGCATGTTGATAGCGATAGCGGTAGGCAAATCGCCTCGCCCGAGCCGTTCCTGCGCCAGCACCACGTCGAGGAGATCGGCGCCACCACCGCCGAGTTCCTCGGGCGCGGGCATGCTCGTGTATCCCGACGCCTTCATGGCCGCGACATTCTCGAACGGGAAGCTATTCTCCCGATCGTGCTGCGTCACACGCGTCTTGAAGTCCTCGGCATGAGTCGCCGCTATCTGGATAAACTTCTGCTGACGTTCCGCCCGAGTCGTCCCCATTGCTGATTCTCTCCCTCGATCGAACTGACGCACTGAGTATCACAAATCGTTGGAGCGATGCTCTACCCCGTGGCCACTCGTGCGGCGACCCAGCTTGCGCATTCATTAGGTGGCCGCTGGCGGACCGGTTTGGGGGTCAGTCCGATTCGGGCTTGGGTTATGTATTAGAACTGCGGAGCGGGATTCTTCACGCGGCAGCCACGGGCGGGAATGATAGAACAGATGGGCGGCCGGCGCAGTGCCGCGTCGGCAGCATATCTAGTAGTTTCAGGCGGAGCGCTCGCAAACTTACGTCCGCACAGCTCCGAGGCAAGGCCCTCTCTCGCGCGGGCTACGTCTATCCCGCCAGCGAATCACTCTTACGGATATGGGCCGCCTCCAGCACTTTCGGCACGATACTGTAATAAGCGATTACATCCGTGATCGGATCAGTGATTAGCTTGACGAACCAGATCAGCGCGCTTCTGACGTTATGCCTAAACGCGAGATAGAAAACGCGGCCTCCGACTACCAGCATCGTCAACGCGAACCACGTGCGCGCAAACGACGGCAGCATCATCCGGATCGTTTCAAGGTTCATCGATCCGGCGCCGATCATGTACAAAATCGGAATTAGCGCATAGCCGAAAAGAATCATTGATTTGTTACGCGTATTATAGCCGAGCAGCGTCTTCTCTTTGTCATGGCACGGCGGTTCAAGAATCGCATGACCAAACTGCCGCACCAGCAGCGCTGCAGTGCCCATCGTCACCGCCAAAGTAAAATCAAAGAAGAAAAGCACATAGCAAACTATAAACGTACTCGAGCTGAGCAGATGGAGCAGTTGATTCGTCAGGTTACTATGCGACGCCACATGGTCATCGCCCTTGCGCTCCATTATTTCCGCATAGAAATCTTTGATCGGGCGCGGCGCCTGAATGATACTCCGTGCCATCTCAAGCATCAGATTCCGTTTCATCGTCTTCTCCCGCGCCGGCTGTTGAGTCTCGTCCGGCCACCATCCGTCCGATTTCATCTTCTGCCCCCCTGCGATTATCTTCGCCTGCAATTCCGCGTAATCATCGTCACTAAAATCCAGGCTGCTCATACAGCGTCCCGTGCCGACCCAGGAGAGAGTCATGCCCTCCGCGCGCAAATAGTATTGTAATAGCCAGTTGTAGCGTCCCGCTTCCTTGAAGAGCACCGTCCACACCGTCGCTAGATTCATTACTCTGAGCGGCAATGCCAGCGACGCCAGCCTCGCATTAGTGGAGAGGACCCAGCGATCGCAGCGTGCTTGGGCCGCTTCATATAGTTTGGCTGTCGCCGGTTCTGACAGCCAGCGCAGGAATTCATTCATCGCGCCCATCACCAGCGGATGAGCCGAGAAGGTCCCGATCACGTACGCGATTCGCATCGGATAGTCCGGGTCGAAGCGCCGCATTAGATCCTTGCGCCCGCAGACCAGTCCAATTGGCATACCACCGGCTACCGTCTTCCCATACACGACGATATCCGCTTGCACGCCGAAGTATTCCTGGGCGCCGCCTGGCGCTAAACGAAAGCCGCTGAAGACTTCGTCGAAAATCAAGGGAATCCCGTATTCAGAACAAACTTCTCTTAGCCGCCGCAGCCATTGCGCATACGACGCAGTCGAATCCCGCGTCTTGCGCATTCCACTGGTGATTAAAATCGAATCGCTGGGCGGCGGCATATTCGGATGGAATGACTGCACTGGATTAACGAGAACTCCAGCGATCTCATTCGCGCGCCGCCGGATCAGATCAATCGACGCCGGATTCATATCCTTGAGCGTCAGGCAATCGCTAATCTGCCGCTCGCTGCCAAGCCCCGGCTGCACACCATCCCACCAGCCGTGATATGCACCTGCGAAGCAGACGATCAGCTTTTTTCTAGTATTGAAACGCGCGAGCCGGACCGCCGCCATTACTGCTTCGGTGCCGCTCATATGAAATGAGACTTCGTCTAGTTTCGAGAGCTCTTTCAGGCGCGCGATATTGTCCGCTACCAGCGGATGTAACGGGCCCAGCACCGGCCCCAATTCCTTGACACGGTCCCAGCCCTTTTCGATCCATTCTTTATATTTATCGAATCCCGCTACGTTCAGTCCGTAAGAGCCGCTTACGTCGATACTCCAGTTGCCGTCGAGGTCGCGCAGCTTCGGGCCCTTGGATTCCGTCACCACCGCACACAAATTGAAGCGCTCGCGCACCGCGCGCATAAACGGGAAAGGCACGCGATTAGCGTCGGTGAAACGCAAGTCCGAAAAGCTCTCGCGGATCTCATTTCCCCAAGCGATCGATTTTGGCGATCGCTCCTGAAAAAAATCGGCCAGCCGTGTGAGGGCTAGTCGGCGGATTTCCGCCCAGCGTTCCGACGCCCCATCCGCACGCAAGAATTCGTCATCGCTATAGTCGAGCCGTTTGACGATCCTCGACAATAGCCGCGCCGACGTTGGCGTCATCGCCGCCGCCCGTATTGTGAACGCGAACCGCACTAGCCGCATCGCGAGGTACGCTACGATCAATAGCGCGAGAATTAAGCCGGCCGCCGTCCAGCCCCAGCCGTCTGCGAGCCGCCAGTTACCGAAAACTACGTCCAACCACGCCCATGCCCGCCCCTGCATCAGTCCCGCCCGTACCATCGCTACATCCTCCCGCTCTCTAGCGCTGGCCCAAGCGTACGCCGAGCCTCTGACATCGCACCGCTGTGTCCGGCTTCAGAAGCCGAAGCAGATCCGCTCAGCAGCGCGTCGAAACGCTCGACTACCTTGGTCCAACTGACTCTCGACGTATACTCCCGCGCCTGCCGCCGCATCTGCTCAAGCGCGACGCGCTCTTCCGCCAGCCTCGACGCCGACGCAACAAAGCTCCGCGCATCTCCATAAGGCACCAGCCAGCCGGTTTCGCGATGGCGAATATGGATCCGCGCCGCCGCATAGTCGTAGGCGACTACGGCCAGCCCGCTCGCCATCGCCTCCAACGTCACGTTGCCGAAGGTTTCCGTCTCACTGGGAAATAGAAAAATGTCCGCCGAGGCGTAATGCTCCGCGAGCGCCACACCTGTCTGCGTTCCGGCAAACCCGAGC
>DATKPK010000099.1:0-32815 GCA_035524095.1 Binataceae bacterium (SeqCode)
CCTTTGCGACTGAGTACTTGCGAGAGCAGTCGCTTCCTACTCAGCAAAGTAAGTACAGCCGCGACGAAGTCAAGGTCAGTGAGCAGCAAAATTGATAGTCAGAAAATAATCAGTCAAGACTTCTGACTATTTAGTTTTTAACGGAAGAAAAGAAACGGCAGCGAACAAAATCGCGGAGGTTAGATCTGAGCAGTTACTATTTGAAAGACGTGGAAGAATGTTTCGTCCGCGTCAGGGCAGCTGCAAAGCTGGGAAGATCAGCCGAACATTTCCTTGAGCTTGTCGACGAAGCCCTTGGCCATCGGATGGTTCACGTCTTCGCCGGAGGCGCGGGCGAATTCTTCAAGCAGTTCGCGCTGGCGGGCCGTGAGGCGGCGTGGCGTTTCGACTACGATGCGCACGAGCTGATCGCCGCGGCCATAGCCGTGCAGATCGACGAAGCCCTTACCCTTCAGCCGGAAGACCTTGCCCGACTGCGTCGACGAAGGAATCTTCAGCTTGATTTTGCCTTCGAGCGTGGGGACCTCGATTTCAGCGCCGAGCGCAGCTTGCGGAAAGCTGACCGGGACTTCGATGACGACGTCATTGTCCTGGCGGACGAACAGGGAATGCTCTTTGACATGAACGACGACATAGAGATCGCCAGCCGGGCCGCCGCCGAAACCAGCTTCGCCCTCGGTGCGCAGCTTCAAGCGAGAGCCGTTGTCGACACCCGGCGGAATCTTGACTGAGAGCGAGACGGCTTTGCGGACGCGGCCTTGCCCCTGACATTTCGGGCAGGGATCGGCGATGATCGTCCCTTCACCACGGCATTGACTACAGGTGGTCGAAATTGAAAAAAAGCCCTGCTGGGTGCGAACCTGGCCGACGCCACGGCAGTTGGGACAAGTGCGGGCGCCTTCGGAACCTCCACGTGCGCGTGCACCGTTACAGGCTTCGCAGGTCATCAGCCGCTGAAACTTGACCACGCGCTCCGCGCCACGTGCGGCTTCCTCGAACTCGATTTCGAGGTCGTAGCGCAGGTCGTCGCCGCGGCGGCTCGGTGAACGAGAGCGGCCACGGCCGGTACCGAAGAAATCGCCAAAGATGTCGGAGAAGACATCCTCGAACCCTTGGCTGAAATCGAAACCACCGAAGCCGCCGGCCCCTTGGGGTCCCTGAAAAGCGGCATGGCCGAAGCGGTCGTATTGCGCGCGCTTTTCGGGATCGGAGAGGACCTGATAGGCCTCGTTGATTTCTTTGAAACGCTCCTCGGCGGCCTTGTCGCCGGGATTACGATCGGGATGGTATTGGATAGCGAGGCGGCGGTAGGCCTTTTTCAGTTCTTCTTCGCCCGCGCCGCGAGCAACTCCCAGAGTCTCGTAATAGTCGCGCTTTTTGTCAGCAGGCATCGCGCTGCAATACTAATCCGTTTGTAAGAGTGAAGTAAGCGGCGAAAGGTTCATGGCGGCAGAATGCCGTGTAGAACTCGTTCGCCGCTTGAATCATACAGGAGAACAACTACGGGGTGCGGCTATTTTACTTCTTTGAAGTCCGCATCGACCACGTCTTCCTTCGGCTCGCCCCCCGGCGATGCATCGCCGTTGGCGGAGCCATCCGCATGGCCGTCGCCAGCGGCCGCATCGGGTCCCGATCCGGCTTGCGACTGGCGGGTCTTGCTGTACATCGCCTCGGCCAGCTTATGCGAAGCGTTGGAGAGCGCGTCGGCTGCACGATTCATCTCGTCCGGGTCTTTCGACTCGAGTTTCTCGCGAGCACTCGCGAGCGCGTCCTCGACCTGCTTGCGTGACGAATCGTCGAGCTGAGCACCGTAGTCCTTGAGCGTCTTCTCAGTCGTGTAGACCAAGTTGTCGAGCTTGTTACGCGCCTCGGCAAGTGCACGCTTCTGCTTATCCTCGGACGCGTGCTTCTCGGCCTCGCCAACCATCCGCTTGATCTCCTCCTCGTTGAGTCCGGAGGAAGCGGTGATGCGAATCGACTGTTCCTTATTGGTACCCAGATCCTTGGCGTGGACGTTGACGATGCCGTTGGCGTCGATGTCAAAGGTGACTTCAACCTGCGGCATCCCACGCGGAGCCGGCGGAATTCCAATTAGATCGAACTGGCCCAGCAGCTTATTGTCGGAGGCCATCTCGCGTTCGCCCTGGAAGACTCGGATTGTCACCGCCGTCTGATTATCCTGAGCGGTCGAGAAGGTCTGGCTCTTGCGGGTCGGAATCGTCGTATTCTTCTCGATCAACTTGGTGAAGACGCCGCCGAGAGTCTCGATACCGAGCGAGAGCGGGGTGACGTCGAGCAACAGAACGTCTTTGACTTCGCCCTTCAGCACGCCACCCTGGATAGCCGCACCAATCGCGACGACCTCGTCGGGGTTGACGCCCTTGTGGCCTTCACGCCCAAAGAGCTTTTTTACACGCTCTTGAGCCGCCGGCATCCGGGTCATCCCGCCGACCAGCACGACCTCGTTGATATCGCTGGCACGCAAACCGGCGTCTTTCATTGCGGTGAGGCAAGGGCCGTCGAGACGCTCAAGCAGATCAGAGCACAGAGCTTCGAGCTTCGCGCGAGTCAGCTTCATATTAAGGTGCTTCGGACCCGACTGATCGGCCGTGATGAAGGGCAGATTGATGTCGGTTTCGAGCACGGTCGAGAGTTCGCACTTGGCTTTTTCGGCAGCCTCTTTGAGGCGCTGGAGAGCCATGCGGTCGTTGCGCAGGTCGATACCTTGATCCTTGCGGAACTCGTCGGCCAGATAATCAATGATGCGCTGGTCGAAGTCCTCACCGCCGAGGAAGGTATCGCCATTGGTGGCCTTAACTTCGAATACGCCATCGCCGAGTTCGAGAATCGAAATATCGAACGTACCGCCGCCCAAATCGAAGACAGCGATCTTTTCGTCCTTCTTCTTATCGAGGCCGTAAGCGAGCGACGCCGCCGTAGGCTCGTTGATGATGCGCAGGACGTTCAAGCCGGCGATACGGCCCGCGTCTTTGGTGGCCTGACGCTGGCTGTCGTTGAAGTACGCGGGAACGGTGATAACCGCCTCGGTGACTTTTTCGCCAAGGTAATCCTCGGCGGTCTGCTTCATCTTCTGGAGGATGAAAGCCGAGATCTCGGGCGGACTATATTTCTTGCCGCGGACTTCAACCCATGCCGCGCCGTCGTCGTTTTTTACAACCTTATACGGCAGGACCTTGATCGCCTTCTGCACTTCGGCGTCGTCGTACCGCCGACCCATCAGCCGCTTGATCGCAAAAACGGTGTTGGACGGGTTGGTAATAGACTGCCGCTTGGCAATCTGGCCGACCAAGCGCTCGCCGCTCTCGGTGAAGGCCACGACCGAGGGGGTAGTTCGGCTGCCCTCAGAGTTGGCGATAACGACCGGGTCGCCGCCTTCCATGATTGAAACGCAGCTATTAGTTGTGCCCAGGTCGATTCCGATTACTTTCGCCATGTTATTATTAGAAACCTCTTTAGATATTATCGATAATCACGTTCCGGGATTTTTCAACTCAGCCGTCGACGTTCCGGGAATCGCCTTGGCCTGCGCCGCCGGTGTCGCCCTTGGAAACGGACACACGCGACGGCCGCAGCATCCGATCGCCAATCAAATAGCCGCGATGAAACTCGCTGACGACGGTGTTGGGCGGATGCTCCTCGCTCGGAACATGGTCGACCGCTTCATGTACTTGGGGATCGAAGGGCTGACCGACTGCGGTGATGGCGGTGACGCCATGCATCCGGAGTAAATCGTGCAGGGAGCGCAAGACCATCTCGACGCCTTCGGTAATCGATTGGCGGTTGGAACCGCCGCGGGCCGCGTCGAGCGCGCGTTCGAGGTTATCGACTACCGGCAACAACTCGCGCAAAAGACCCTCGCGCTGGAGCCGGACAGTCTCTTCGTTCTGCTGGCGCATCCGCTTGCGGACGTTTTCGGTATCGGCAAGGGCGCGCAGATATTTATCTTTTAGCTCGCCCAGCTCCCGGTCTTTAGCTTGGAGTTGGGTGGCGAATTCGGCACTCGATTGTTCCGGGCTAGCCGCCGCTTTACTTTCGGTTCCATGGGTTGCGCCGGCATCCCCCGGAGCAGGCGAAGCGGGCGTTGTTGCGTCTTTGTTCTCACCTTCCACGTCTTTGGACCGCTTGAGCATATTGGAAAATCCCATTCAGGGTAGAAGCTAAGCACGATTCCGTTGGACGCCAGCAGCCGCTGCTTTTAAGCAGCGGATTTCTCGTGCAGCCGCAGAGTCGGGGTATCCGCGAAGAAACGGCAGCCGATGGGTATTGGCCGAATCGTGGCGGCGCAGGCTAATCGATGTGCTTGCGGTGTTTGCGAGGCTGGGGCAGCGATGAACATGAAAAGGCAGTGCCCTCGGAGGTATAAGTGCAGACTCCGGGCGGGACCTTGTATTCGAGCAGGGTGTAAGCCTGATTCGGTGCGGTGTAGGAGCAGCTCAGGGTGCAGGTGCCATTGGAGCAGCTGTAGGAGGCCTGCGAGAAGTCTAACTGTGCTGGATTATGCTTTGGATCTGACCATGGGAAAGGAACATCCGCAGCTTTGATTCTGATGGAAGCCGGGCAATTAAGAACGATCGCGCCAGCACCGGAATTGAGGAACAGGGTTGTCGTCATAGCGGCAAGAAAGGCGAAGCCAAACTTCATCGGAGTTTACCCTCCCGCCGCAAGCATATAGCACGATCGCGCGGGCGAGAACGGAATTTTTCCAGGGGCTGACCCCGAAAATTGAAACTCAGCCGGACTAATGATCGAGCACTCGCGAGAGGGCGCGAGCGGTGTAGGAGACGAGAGGAATAACGCGGTCGTAGTCCATCCGAACGGGGCCGACAATCGCGAGGCTGCCAAGGGGCGTGATGCCGCTCGCATAGGATGCGGCGACGACCGCAAAAGCGGAGAGCCGGGCATCGAAATTCTCAGAGCCGATTGAGACCATCGGGCCCTGATGGGTCAGGCTGCGCTCAAGCAAATTGAGCAACGCGGTCTTATCTTCCAGCGCGCGGAGTAACTCGCGCAGGCGTCCGGGATCGGCAAATTCCGGCTGTTCGACGGCCTTGCTGCCACCCTCGACATAAAGTTCGGCGCTTGAAGAACTGCGGGTCGCTGCGCCGCCTAGCGTCAAGGCGGTGCGAATAAAGGCGTCGTAGGCCGCGCGATCATCCCGTAGGCGCTCTTCAATCCACGCACGAGCGTTTTCGAGGGTGCGGCCGTGAAGCGAGTCGTTGAGATAGCCGGCCATACGGTCGAGTTCTTCTTGCGAATGGTCACGAGCAGTTTGAACAAGGCGGCTTTGCACACCGCCAGCGACCGGCACGAAAACCGCCAGCACCTCGAAATCGCGGAGACGTAGAAACTGCACTCGCTCGAGCATCACCGATTCAAGTCGGGGGGCCATCACCAAGGCGGCTTGGCCCGTCATCAGCGCGAGCAGGCGCGAGGTGTCGCGGACGATTTCAATGAAATCGGCGGGCGGTGCGGAATAATGCAGCTCAATTTGTGCGCGATCGTGGAAGCCGATAGGCGAGGATGGCGTCAGATGATCGACATAATAACGGAACGCGCGGTCGGTCGGGACACGTCCGGCTGAGGTGTGCGGCTGTCTGAGAAACCCCGCTTCTTCCAACTCGCCCATCAGATTGCGGACCATCGCCGCGCGGACCCCGAGATGGTGATGGGCGGCGAGCTGGTGTGAACCCACCGGTTCAGCCGTGTTGATGAACTCCTGGACGGCGGCCAGCAGCAGCGCGTTATGCCGTGGAGATAAGTCGCCATTTTGAGGAGCTGGTGTCATGGCTCTACCCAGGTGGCTAGTGCACGTCCGATCGGCTCAGCCTCGATGCCTCCCGATCCACTCTCAAATGCCCCGATCACAATGAACGGGTGCGTTCTTGAGTATGACACGTCTTATGGCAGATCGCCGAGTCCATTCAAGCGATGGGTTGGAAGTACGATAGTTTTTTTAGGGCGGCCATTTAGCCAGATGTTGCAGGGATCAAAAGCACTGATCCAACACGGTTTGTCGGGTGGTATCTTAAGCCAGCACCGCTTGCCGGAGCTGAGTGGCGTATCTGCTTAACGAGGTGGTAGGCTCGGGACGGCGAAACAACGCCGAATCGGCGCGAAGGTTAACCCCCGCGATGGCGCGCAAACGCAAAGCCGTCAAATCACGTCAGCTTTATATCCCCGTCGTTCCAGTTGAAACGTCATGGATCGAGAGCGACAGCTATGATCGGCGCGCATGGCAGGATCTAGGGCTGACGGCGCCGACAATCAATGAGCTGGTCGAAGCAGGCGAGAGGCTGGTGCCCCATTTTGACGCGCTGCTCCGAGACCTGTTTTTCGGGTTGTTCAAATACAACCTGGTTTGGAATAAGCCTGCGGCGGTACGCGAAAGCGCGGCGCTCAATCGGACAATACTCGAACAGCTAATCCCGTCATCGAGCTTCGAGATGCTCAAGACCCGGACGCTGCTCGAAGACGACAAGGCCGTAATCGCGGCGCTGGTGCTGGGCGAGCAAGTACTCGAACTGGTCAGATCGGAGCGGCTGATCAATCGGCGGGAGATGCTCGACCTGTGGGACTTGAAGCATCAGGAGGAAGAACTCGAAGGAAGCGCTGCGGCGCTCAAGAACGCTGATGAACTAGAGCGCGATCAGGAGCAAAAGAATCAGGCCGAAAAGGAGAACCAGGAGGCAGCTCAGGCGGGTGCGGAACGCAAGGCCGATGCCGAGGCCCAGCGGGCGATACGGGAACTTAAGGAAGCGGCGCAGCGGGGGACGCAGGTTGCCGAGGCGCGTCTCAAGCAGAAGGCGAGAATGTTCGCGGACAGTCTCAAGCATAGCGACCATGGCGAACTCAAGCGGATGCAACTGCGCAGCATGCAGCTTGCCCAGGAGATAGATCAGGTCGCGCAAGACAGTCACGATTTCAGCCTCGAATTCGGCCAGGTTGGCAAGTTGTCGGCCGGTGAGCGGCTGGAACTGGGGCGGCGGTTGGCGCGCAATAAAAAGCTTGGCGAACTGGCGCGGCTGGTCGGACGTTTCAAACAGGACGCGCGCGCGATTCGGCGCCATACGCTGGACCGTGGTGTGGCTGAGGCCTACGACGTCGAGCGCGGGTCGGAAATCGGGCGGCTGATTCCGGCAGAACTCGGCGTGCTCCATCACCCGGGGCTGAAGGCGGATTTTTATCGGCGGCTGCTGGAAGGCACGGTGTTGCAATACCGGCTGCGCGAGGACGAGCAGAAGGGGCGCGGGCCGATGGTCGTCTGCATCGATTGCAGCTCGTCGATGCAGGGCGACAAGGAGTTATGGGCGAAAGCGGTGGGGCTGACGTTGATGGATATCGCACGGCGGCAGCGGCGGCTGTTCAGGGCGGTCCTCTTTTCGTCGGGCGCCGAGAGTCTCAAGGTAATCGATTTGAATCGGGAGCGCCGCTATCAGCCGGAACTGGCGAAGGTCGTCGAGATGGCCGAATACTTCCCGGGTGGTGGGACAGATTTTCAAGCGCCAATCGACGCTGCTGTCGGACTGCTGACGGATAAGCGCCTCAAGCGCGGCGATATAGTGGTGATCACGGACGGCGAGTGCCAAGTGTCGCCTGAATGGCTGACAGCGCTGCGCGAACGCAAGGACGAACTGGACTTTTCGATTTATGCGGTGTTGGTGGACGTCGGGTCGAGCGAGCTATCGACGCTTGCGCAGTTCAGTGACCGCGTGAGCAGCGTCAAGCAATTGACGGTCGAAGGTTCGCGCGAAATCTTTTTGAAGATCTGATCGGGCGCGAATCCATCAGTCAGACGCCTGCATTGCGATTTACGATGTGGTGCGACGACCGCGGAAGAAGTCGCGGAGGAGGGCGGCGCATTCGTCGTCGCGGATGCCGCTATACACTTCTAGTTGGTGATTGAGGCGGCCGTCGCGGCCGAGATCGAAGACCGAGCCGAGGGCGCCGGCCTTGGGGTCGTGAGCGCCATAGATGACCCGGGCGACTCGCGCGTGGACGATCGCACCGACGCACATCAGGCAGGGTTCAAGCGTGACGTATAACGACGCCTCGGTGAGGCGGTAGCTGTCGAGGTGCTTTGCGGCGGCGCGCAAGGCGAGGATTTCGGCATGTGCCGTGGGATCGCGCATCGCGATCGGCTGATTATGGGCGCGCGCGATAATGATGCCGCCAGCCATCACGATCGCGCCGACTGGGACTTCACCTTCCTCCGCAGCGAGGTGTGCTTCGTCGAGCGCGAGGCCGATCGCAGCGGCGTGGTCCAAACCGTCGAGATTTGCATGGCGCACGTCTTCGGGAGTCATTGGAGGTATTCGGCGGGCTTGTTTAGGGATAGCGGCTCGCAATCACAAGTGGCGCAGGTGGTTCGCTCTGCGCGCCTCCGATGATAGATGTTATGTGAGAATGTCGAAACAATTCAGGTGCATAGTCCACGATGCCGGAAATCGCTGAAATCGAGCCGACAGAATTGAAGCAACGGCTGGCGCGGGGGGATCGGCTGTCGATTCTCGACGTGCGCGAGCCGGAGGAAGTAGCGATCGCGGCGTTTCCGGGGGCGCTCAACGTGCCCATGGGTGAGGTGCCGTCGCGGATGGCCGGGCTCGATCCCGAGGCTGAATGGGTGATCGTTTGCCACCACGGGATGCGCAGCGCCAACGTCGCGATGTACCTGATGCGTAATGGCTTCGAGAAGATTGCCAATTTGAGCGGCGGTATCGACGAATGGGCGCTGACGGTCGATCCGGCGACGCCACGCTACTGAACTGAACCAAACAGGCGGCCGAGGGCCGCAAAGAACGACCCCAAGGGCATAGGTACAATGACCTACCTCGCAGCAGCGATTCAGATGACGACGAGCGCTGACAAATCGGCGAATCTGATCAAAGCGGAGCGCTTGATTCGTCTGGCGGCGGCGCGCGGCGCGCAGATCGTGGGATTGCCCGAGGTGTTCAACTGGCGCGGCAAGCGAACCGAGGAACCGGCGGCAGCCGAAGGCCTCGAGGGCGAGACGCTCACGCTGATGGCGCGGCTAGCGCGGGAACTCAGTATCAACCTGCTCGCGGGATCGATTACCGAGCATGCGCCAGGCGAGGCCAAGCGCTACAACACGTCAGTGATGTTCGGGCCGGATGGGGGACGGCTCGCGGTCTATCGCAAGATTCATCTATTTGATATCGACCTGCCGGGACGCGTGACGATTAAAGAGTCGGATGCGAAGCTGGGCGGACGCGAAGTGGTGACGGCGGCGACCAATCTTGGGATTGCAGGACTGAGTATCTGTTATGACTTGCGCTTTCCGGAACTCTATCGGCGGTTAGCGTTCGCCGGGGCGCGAATTCTGATGATTCCGAGCGCATTTACCTTTCCGACCGGCGAGGCTCATTGGGAAGTGTTGATCAGGGCGCGGGCTGTGGAGAATCAGTGCTATGTAATTGCGCCTGCGCAATTCGGTCCGAATGTGCACGGCTTCAGCGATTACGGCAACTCGATGATCGTCGATCCGTGGGGACGGGTTCTTACGCGCGCGCCAGATCAAGAAGGTGTGATCGTCGCGCCACTGGATATGGAGTACTTGGAAAAGGTCCGGCGGGAGTTGCCGGCTCTGGCGCATGCGCGAATCGAGCGCGAGCGTCTATAACGGAATTAGGGGAAGAATAGGTAATGGCAGATGGACCGCTGTCCGGCTTTCGTATCCTTGACCTGACGCAGGTGGTGTCGGGACCGTTTTGCACGATGCTGCTGGGTGACCTCGGCGCCGACGTGATCAAGATCGAACCGCCGGAAGGCGACGCGACGCGGATTTTCGGCCGGCCGTTCAAGAATGGAATCACCGGGACATTCCTGAACTTCAATCGGAATAAGCGTAGCGTCGCGATCGATCTGAAACTGGAGCATGGGCGCGATTTGGTTAGGATGCTGGCGGTCAAGGCCGACGCGCTGGTGGAGAACAATCGGCCTGGCGTCGCCGATCGGCTGGGTATTGGTTATGCGGATATCCGCCGCAGCAATCCGAAGATCGTCTACTGCTCGCTGTGTGGCTTTGGGCCGAAAGGCGATTACGCTAACGCGCCCGCCTATGACCCGGTAATCCAGGGATTCGCGGGGGTGGCGGCACTGCAAGGCGGCGGCGAAAAGCCAACCTCGGTCAAAATGGCGATGGCGGACAAGGTCGCCGGGATGACGGCGGCGTTGAGTGTGGTCAGTGCGCTTCATGCGACGCGCACGCGCGGGGTTGGACAATATATCCGCGTGCCGATGACCGAAGCGATGATGGCTTTCACGGCGAACGATTCGACCTACCTAGGCTATACCTTCCAGCCCGACGAGGATTTCAAAGATAAGGTGCCGAAGAATGGCAGCCTCGATCCGTTCCGCACCCGCGATGGATGGGTGACGATCGCGCCATTCAATGACGGCCAGTGGGAGCGGTTGTGCGCCGGCGTGGGCCATCCGGAGTGGTGGGAGAACGAGGATCGGCGGGAGCGGATGCGCGCGGTGTTGCGCGGAATCGCCAAGCTTTTCCCGGAGCAGGATAGCGCTCATTGGCTGAAGGTGCTGACTGGAGCCGACGTGCCGAGCGGCCCCGTCCATAGTTACGACACGCTGTTTACCGAACCCGAAGTAGTGGCCAACGAGAACTTCACGATTTATGAGCATCCGCAGGGCGGGACAGTGCGAACGGTCAATCCGGGAATGCGATTTTCGGAGACGCCGGCCCGGATGTGGAGGATGCCGCCGCGGCTGGGGGAACATACGGAGGAGATCTTGCGCGAGGTAGGGATGTCCCGCGAGCGGCTGGAGGAGTTACGCCAAGAGAAAGTTATCATCTGACAGACTCCCGCACTCAAGTAATACCTTGAGTGTGTGCATATGCCTTTCGGATCAACAATCGGCGTCGGGATTTTCCTAACTCCACCAACAAACCGATTAAGCCCCGATAGGGCTGCGACTGATCCGTTCGAGATCGGCCGGCATTTCGCTGCAACAGGGTGACTGGTTTTTTTGCGTCGGTTAACATCGGCGCAAAGTGGCCAGAATCACCTTTCTTTACCGCGCGGTCGCGCGATATTCGCAGCCGCGCAACGGTCTACAGAATCCGCCGACTTGTTCCCGGCGGCGCAATTCACACTTTCGTGCCCAAACGCATAAGTCCCATCACACCGAGCCACGGTGGGCGTCAGCATTGGGCAGGAAATCGGAGTACCGCAATGGCTAGTTTCGGAACGCAATCGGTGGCGAATGGCGTTGATCTGCCCGACATGGTCGATACGGTGATGATCGGCTCGATCATGAATCGAGTACGGGCGCAGGCGGCTGCCGACCCGTTCAGTAATCCGATTTTACTATTCGCATTGGAATTGACGTTGCGGATCGATCGCGGCGAGATAACGCTCGATTCGCTCGAAGATCTGGTTCAACGACTGACGGTCGAGGCTTTTGCCGATCGCGCTGAGCGGATGGGCGTCTATCTTGGCGAGAGCCGCATTCCGGTGAACGAGCAGGCGATTACGGCGCTAATCGAAAACAAGGCGCTGGCTGGAAGGTTCGCGGAATTTCGGGAAACGCTTGGACGGATTCTTTTCGGCGTAGTCTTTACAGCCCATCCGACGTTTTCGATTGCGCAAAAATTAGCGCACAGCCTCGTGGAATTAGCGACGGGAGCGACCGCCGAAGGCGCACCATTCGATCAAGTTGGACGCGAGGAACGGCTGACGCTGGCGTTGAACAGTGCCCATCGCCCACCCGACGACCTGTCGCTCGAGGTCGAGCATGCATGGGTGACCGAGGCACTGAATCATGCGCATGACGCGCTTGAAGGGATCCATCGGATGGCGTTGCGGATAGCCCGCGAGCATTGGCCGGATGAATGGACCAAGTTGGAGCCCCGGCTGGTGACGCTGGCATCGTGGGTGGGCTACGACCAGGACGGGCGTACTGATGTGACGTGGACGCGCACGATCGCGGCACGGCTCGACGATAAACTTGGGATGATCGAGCGCCATCGGCGGCGGATTGACGAGCTGATCGGTGCAGCGAGCGGAGATCTCCTGCAAGCCCTGGCGCCGCTCGGTGTGATGCTGAATGCGGCCAGCGCAACGGTCGCGTCGCAGTTGAAATTGGTCAGAGAAGCTGAACGGGAGCCGTCGAAGACGGCGGCCTTCGCTCGTGCGATGACCGCGAACCGGGAACACGCATTGGTCGAGACTGCGCCGATCGTGGCGTTGATCGATGCGGCACTTCGAGCGGCCCAATCAGATCAGGCGCGCGAGGACCTGTTGGTGGTTCGTGCGAGCCTCAAGACGCATGGCCTGGGCCTCGCGCATATCCACGTGCGGCTCAATTCCTCGCAATTGCACAACGCGGCGCGGCGGCTAGTGGGATTGGAAACCGAGCCGAACGACCCGGCTAATCGGCGCTCGTACTTCAACACGATCAATGACCTGCTGGGCCGCGTACAGCCACTCGCGATTAGCTTCGCTTCGCTGATGGAGGAAACAGCATCGGCCAAGCGGCTGATGATGACAGTGGCGCAAATCGTCAAGTTTATCGATGCCGAAACACCAATACGGTTTCTAATCGCGGAGACTGAGACTGGCTTCACTCTGCTCGCGGCGCTCTACTATGCGCGCCTTTTCGGGGTCGCGGATCAAATCGAGATTTCGCCTTTGTTCGAGACCGAAGAGGCTTTCGAGCGAGGTGAGCGAGTGATCGAGGAGGCACTGAAAAGCCCGCACTATCGATCATACTTGGAGAAGCAGGGGCGTTTGGCGGTCCAGTTCGGCTTTTCGGATTCCGGACGGTTCATTGGGCAGATGGCGGCGACGTTCAGAATCGAACGGCTGCGCTTGCGGCTCGCGCAGTTGCTCGAACGGCAGGGACTCGGACACCTTGAAGTGATTTTGTTCAACACGCATGGCGAGTCGATAGGACGCGGAGGCCATCCGCAGACCCTGGCTGATCGATTGCGTTATGCGGCGCCGCCGATGAGCCGGGCGGAATTTGAACGGCGCGGGTTGCGGGTCAAGGAAGAAGTGAGTTTTCAGGGCGGTGACGGCTATATGCCGTTCATGACGCCGGCGGCGGCAACCGCGACGATGCGGCAGATTCTTGCCTTCGCGCTCGACGTGAGTGACGAGACCCGCAACGATGCGATCTATGCGGCTCCGGACTATGCGGCCGAGTTTTTTGCCACCGTTCAACAGGAATTCAGTAACCTCGTCGACGATCCTGACTACGCTGCATTGTTAAGCCTGTTCGGAACGAATTTGCTCTATCGGACCGGCTCGCGGCCGGTGGCACGCGAGGCGGAAGGATGGGGCCGGCCCGCGAAGATTGAGCATCCGGCACAACTAAGGGCAATTCCCAACAACGCGATTCTGCAGCAACTCGGCTTTATGGCGAATACGCTGCATGGGATCGGCAGGGCGGTCGCGAAAGATCCGGAGATGTTTCAGGCGATGCGAGCGCGATCACCGCGCTTTCGGCGGGCGCTGCAAATGGTTGCGGCGGCAGTGGACCGCACGGAACTCGATGTGTTGCGGGCTTACGTCAATACATTGAATCCGGCGATGTGGCTCAACGGAGCAGGCCGCACGCGGCGTCCGGCGCGAGCGAAAGCATTGCGCGAGCTTGCGCAGCTGACCGGGCGGCTGGATCGGCACGATCGCCTAGCCAGGCTGGTGCGCCGGCTGCAGGCGGACCAACTTTGGTTGCTGGAAGTGATGGAGCCCGTCGAGTCGGCCCAACGGCGGCGATTGATTTTGCTGCATGGGATTCGCGTTGCGGTGATTCAGCGAATCTGCCTGCTGGCGACCGAGATTCCGAATTTCAGCCCTCAGCTGGGAGTGACGCGCGACGACATTATCGCGCGGATTCTGGAATTGGATGTGCCGAGTGCAGTTGAGCGGCTGCGCCGAATTTTTCCCCATGAGGATGGGTCGCCTGATCTACGCGACGATTTTGGTGAGAAGTCAGAGTATCGGCCAGAGACATCGCTGTCATACGCGGTCGAGCATGAGGCGCTGTTTGGCCCAATGCTCAGATTGTTCGATTTGGCGCGCAGAATCGGGACGGCGATAACTTATGAGATCGGCGCAATCGGATAAAGCCAGCGTCCGTCACTTAACGCACATCCATGGCGGTTTGAGGCGGGCGATTTTCTTATAGGCGGGACAGTCCTCATCGTGGGAGCCGGGTAGGTAGCCAATACTCAGTAGAAATTCGCCAGTAATCTCACCGCCGGTGAAGACGAAAGTCTTCTTAAACAGCTTAACCCAATCGGCTTTGTCCCGCGGATGATGCGCCTCGAGCCATCCTGCGAACGAGCCATTACTCGCGCGAAGCTGCTGAATGCGCGCGGCGTTTGTGATTGCGGCATCGACCTTCAACCGGTTGCGAATGATACCTGGATCGCCGAGCAGGCGCTGACGATCTTGGTCGCCGTAGGCAGCGACGCGGTCGACCGCGAAATTGCTGAAGGCGGCACGGAAACTGGCGCGCTTGCGAAGGATCGTCAGCCATGAGAGTCCGGCCTGATTGATTTCCAATACCAGCCGTTCGAATAACGCCGACTCGTCAGTTGTCGGGAAGCCATATTCGTTGTCGTGATAGCGCTGATGGTCCGGATGGCCCGGCGCAACCGTGCAATAACTCATGCAGCTCTGCGGTAGCGCTTAAGCAGGAATTCGTCAACGGCCAAGCAGTTAATCAGGCCTGTCGCTTGGGCGTCGTCGGGTGTGAGTGCTAAGAGGAAGCGCGGGAGGCACGCACATGGGACCATTAAAAGGCGTTCGCATTCTTGATCTGAGCATGGTGGTGTCGGGGCCATATTGCACGATGATGCTCGGCGACATGGGGGCGGACGTAATCAAAATAGAGCCGCCGGAAGGCGATATCACGCGCGGGATCGGTGGCGGTGATCGCCGTAACGGGATCTCGGTTGGCGTGCTCAACTGGAATCGCAACAAACGCGGGATGGTGCTCGACTTGAAGCGTGAGGGCGCAGCGGAAGTGTTCCTGCGGATGGCTGAACAGGCCGACGCGGTGATCCAGAATGTGCGGCCTGGCGTAGTTGATCGGCTGGGTGTGGGCTATGAGGCGGTCGCGGCGCGCAATCCCAAGATCGTCTATTGCTCGATCGCGGGCTATGGGTTCAGTGGACCGGCTGCCGCCAAACCCGCGTACGATCCGATAATCCAGGGCTGGGCGGGTGTGATGTCAGCGCAGAAGACGCAGGGACGGCCGCGTGTGGTCAAGAATATTTTGGCCGACAAGGTTACCTCGATGACAGCGGCGCTAGCGATGGTCGCGGCGCTGTACGAGGCGCGGGTGAGCGGCCAGGGGCAGCATCTAAGGCTCGCTATGATCGACGCTGCGGCTTACTTCCTGATGGGTGACATGGCGAGCAAACATACTTTCTTGCCGCACGAGCGCGGAATCCACCCGCCGGTCGCGACACCTGAGCCATACGCGACCGCGGACGGCTATATAACTATTGCCCCTTTGACCGATCGCCATTGGACGTCGTTGCTGAAAGCGGTGGGCCATCCGGAATGGTTCGAGGGCAGCGAGCCACGGGCTGAACGGGTACGGCGTTCGGCGAAGAATCTAATCGCGCTGTTCCCGACGCAACCGTCGGCCCATTGGCTCGAGCGTATCGAGGCAGCGGATGTACCATGCGGACGCGTCAACGACTTCGATACGGTGTGGGAAGACGATCAATTTGCCGCCAATGAAACTTTTTTCGAATACGATCATCCGAAGGCCGGGCGCGCTCGCGGAGTACGGTCGCCCGTGCGGTTTTCGCGCACCAATCCTGAATTATGGCGGCATGCGCCGGAGCTCGGGCAGAACACCAACGAGATCCTTGGCGACTTCGGGTTTAAGCCGTCAGAAATCGCTGCGTTGCGTGAGCGGCAGTTGGTGGCTTAGGTCCATGGCCGCCGCTGGCGTTTGAGACAGCCGTTATCAAAATTTCCGAATTGTCTCGATCCCGCAAAAGGGGTGCGGTGTGACGCTTTGGGTCGGGTGCTATCGATTATTTACCGCAAATCGGGACGCTAACACTGGACAATAGAGGCCAAATCGACCACGCCGAAACGGAACGCCGGTTGCATTCGTCTGGTCCTCGATTGGCAGGCAGTACCGCCAGTTAAACCGCAGTCGAAAAGCTTCGGCTCGCGAAATGCGGTTAACCCGGATTCCACGAGACTGCCCGTCCTGATAGCAATGATCGACCGCAAGCGGAGGTATGAGGGCTTGATTGGATCGGTATGGCGTCGGCTGGCGGCCTTACGGCTCGAAATAATCATTCTGCTGATCGTGGGATTGGCGGCGCTGGCCAAGGATATCAACGAAGCTCCGCTGGTAGATTGGGACGAGGCGACTTACGCCGAAGTAGTGCATGAGGCGGTCGCAAGCCATTCTTACCTGGACTTCACCTGGAACGGACAACCCTATCTCAAGAAGCCACCCCTACTGTTCTGGTCGGTGATAGCGTCGACTAAGGCGTTTGGCGAACACGAATGGAGTGTGCGGCTGCCGTCGGTATTGTTCGGCGTCGGTACGATACTACTGATTTATATCGCCGCCGCGGCGGTGGCTGGACGTGTCGCTGGCCTGTGCGCCGGACTGATGCCGCTCGGGTTCTACTTCTTTATCGCACGCGGGGGCCGCGAGTGTGCGACTGACGCGCCGCTGGTCTTTTTCAGCATGCTAGCAATCTACGCATTGTCGCGGGCGCGCAGCGATCGTCGATGGATCGCGCTGACCGGCGCAGCATGCGGATTAGCGATCCTGAGTAAGGGGCTTGCCGGTCTGATACCGCTGGCAACAGCGGTAATTTCATTGCTGTGGCTGCCCGCGTTCGCTGAGGCAGGAATCAGCGCCGTGATCATGCTGCTCGGCGTCACAACGATAGTCGCTGCGCCCTGGTTCCTTCACCAGGTGCTGACCAATATGACACTGTTTTGGTCGACCTTCATCGAACAGGAGACGCTGGCGAGAATCGCCAATCACCTGGAGGATCAACCCCAGACGCCCGGCTATACATTCTGGACCTTCGGCGGCGAAATCGCCCATCTATGGCCGATCCTGCTACCGCTCGCGGGCTTGGCGATAGCGAGCTTGCGCCGCGACATCGTCAGGTTGATCCGTGACCTTCCGCCGGCGATCGTAATATGGTCGCTATGGTTCGTCTTAGCCCTTGGAGCGGCGTGCGCGGTTCAGACGAAGCTCGGATGGTATATTCTACCGTCACTAATTCCAGTCGCTCTGCTCGGTGGTGCAATCCTTGGAGCAGCGATTACGCGGGATGGTGCAGCACGGCGCTACTGTATGCCGCTGGGCGCCGCGGCGCTTGCTTTGATTCTGATTCAGGCGCCAGGTCAATCGCAGCTGATTGAGCAGGGTTTCAGTAACCAGAGGGATTCAAGCCGTCCCAGTTATATCTTGGGGGTCGAGGCGCGCGAGCGGGCTGCCTACTCCGGCGGCAACGCACTCTACTTTGGCGGCATACCGTTACCGACGCTCGTCTATTACAGCGGGATGCCCTGCTATTTTCAGACACCAGCGCCGCTTGAGCTGGAGACGACCGACCTTGACGGGAATGCGATCAACGTCGGATATCACGACCTGGTGATGCGCGACCCGGACGGATCCACGATTACAATCGGGAATTTCGACGAGGTCTGGAATACCGACGGGCCGGCAATGGAACGCTCCCCGTCATCGGATTCGCCTACAGTGCCAGCGACTGCAGTGCCCTGAGAAGCGGCGGCAAAAGACCACGGCAATGGTGTGGGATCGTCGTCGGGATCGCACTTACACCGAACAGCGCAAGTCTCATATCTCCCGGTCTCAGCAAAGACGACGAACTGTTCTGAACGTTGGCGAAGAAAGGAAATCTCCGCCACGAGCCGCGCTGAAGCGAAGCGAGGCGCGCCATCGCTGGGATGTGATCAGCTGACGTTCTACCGCGAGTTCCATGATGATCAGGGTTGCCGTACGATTTCTATGGTCGGCAATTCTCTCTGCGAATGGCGGTATCCCGTATGAAAATTGTTCGTGTAACCCGGGCTGGCGGAAATTTCGCACTTAGCGAGGAACCCTTGCGCGAACCACCTGCCGGTTCGGTCAGAATAAGAATCGAAGCCTGCGGTGTCTGTCATAGTGACATGTTCACAAAGGAGGGCGCTTTTCCGGGCATAGTCTTTCCACGCGCGCCCGGGCATGAGATAGCCGGCGTAGTTGACGCGGTAGATGCAGAGGCCGGTCCGTGGAAAGTTGGCGATCGCGTTGGCGTAGGCTGGCATGGCGGACATTGCCGCGTGTGCGATCCATGTCGCCGGGGCGATTTTATCAGTTGCGTGAAACTGCAAATTCCCGGAATCAGCTACGATGGCGGCTACGCGGAGTTCATGATTGCTCCAGCCGAGGCGTTGGCGCGAATACCAAGTGAACTGGCGCCTGAAGACGCAGGCCCGCTGATGTGCGCCGGTGTTACTACTTTCAATGCATTGCGCAACAGCGGAGCGCGTCCGGGCGATCTGGTGGCCATCCAAGGCATCGGCGGACTCGGCCATCTAGGAGTCCAGTTCGCCAGTAAATCTGGGTTCGAGACCGTAGCGATTGGGCGCGGGAGCGACAAGAAGAATCTGGCGCTGCAGTTGGGTGCACGAGCGTATATAGATAACGCGGTGCAGGATGTTGCTAAGGAACTGGCCGGTATCGGGGGTGCACGAGTGATTCTGGCAACGGCGCCGGATTCCAAGGGGATTCCGTCTTTGGTTGACGGACTGGGAGTCGGCGGCAAACTGGTAATCGTCGGTGTGAGTGCGGAACCGTTTTCCGTCTCGTCGCTTCAGCTAATCGGTGCGCACAAGTCGATCATGGGCTGGCCCTCAGGCACATCAAAGGATTCTGAAGATGCGCTCAGATTTGCCGGGGCGAACGGCGTCCGTCCCATGATCGAAGTCTTTCCGTTAGAACGCGCGGCGGACGCTTATGCGCATATGATGTCAGGTAAAGTGCGGTTCCGATCAGTGATCAAAATATAAGGTACCACGTCGAAGTGGCACGGGTGTTTGCGCTAGCGCTGATCAACGGCACCCGTGCCCGCCGCGCTTTTTGGTCATTTTGGCCGGCGGTTCTTCCCGACCTTTGACTCGGCATAGACGTGGGCGGCGGTTTGCGATTCCTTCTCGGAAGGCATCGCCATCGCGATGTCGGCGTCGTTATAAGAAGTGAGTCCAGCGCCCATTACACGTGTGATCGCATTGATGTGATCCTTGGTCATAGCCGTGGGCACCGAGGGCATCCGTGCGACCTCGGCGGCTAATTTTTCTGCTTCTTCTTCGAGCTGTGCGACCGGCACGACGCGATTGATCCAGCGCCATTGAAACGCCTCATCGGCGGTGAAGCGCCTGCAGGTGATGACCAGTTCCTTGGTCAGCGCAGGGCCGATCTCTCGCACCATGCGGGGAATTGCGCCCCACGAATAATTAGTACCGAGCTCAATCTCAGGGATGAACATTATGGTGTCGGGTGCAACCAGGCGTAAATCGCAGCAAATCATGAACAATACGCCACCACCGACGGCGGAGCCGTGGACCTGCGCGATCGTAACAGCGCGCATACCTTCAATCGCTTCACACAGCCGGGTTCCCGTCTGACCGGCTTTGCGGCGCCGCAGCCAGCTATTGCCGCCGACCGGCCGCGATTCCGCAAACGGCAGTTCTTTTAGATCAGCACCAGCGCAGAAGGCTCGGCCTGCGCCTTTGAAAATTACCACGCGGAGTTCGTCATGCTGATCGAACCAGTGGATGGCCTCCAGCATGTCGCTCAAGAGCTTGTCGTTGATTGCATTGAGACGCGAGGGCCGATTCAATACCAGATGACCGATTGGTCCCGCGACCTCTGCGTATAAAGTGGTAAATTCCCGACGGTCGTTATCGGCATTGTTCATCAAGCTTCCTCACCTATCCTGGCCGGCCTTCGCAGCTCCGCCGTACCTTGATCAAGCATAACGCCACAGAGTTTTCCATCGAAGGCGCGAGCTGATCGTTGATCGGCGTTCGCTGGAGCTCTTAGAGGCTAACTTTAAGCCCTGCCTCGAAATTGATTGGCGCAGCGGGATAGCCGTAGTCCTGGGTATAATTGCGATCGAAAAGATTCTGGATCCGCACGAAGGCTTCTTCGCTGGTCAGGCGCGGAACCACGCCATTACCGAGATCATAGGAGAGCGTCAGATTGAAAACATGATAACTCCCATGACTCGCGTAGCCATAAGGCGGCTGAGTTTGCAGATCTTCAAAGTCGCCAACGAATTGATAGAACAGCGCGGAGGTGAATTCGTCGCCGTCGCGAAAAAGGTTTGAGTATTTGTATTCAGCGACGCCTGCCGCGGAATGCTTAGGCACTCGGACTGGCTGCAAGCTTGCTAAAAGTGGGACGTGAGTCGAATCCAGTTCGGTGAAGTTGCCGCTCAGAGAAAACCCTTTGAAGGGATGAATCGAAGGTACGAACTCAACGCCTTGAGTATCGGTCCGACCGATATTCTCCGCAATATCTTCACCGGGAACGGCCGTATTTGGCGCTGCAACGATCAGATCGTGAATACGGCGAGAAAAATAGGTAGCAGTGAAGCTGCCCAGCTCGCCAAAGCGCTTCTCAATCGAGCCGTCATATTCACTTGACGTCGTTGGTTGCAGATTTGGATTGCCAAATTCTGGGTAGTATAGATCATCGAAGGTTGGAGCCTCGAACCCTTCGGCATAGTTGCCGCGAAGCGTAATGCCGTATTTATTGAGGGGTATCGCCAGGGCCCATGAAGGGCTGACCTCCTCACCAAATTGACTATTGCCATCGACGCGGAAGCCTCCTGTGACTAGAACATGATCGTGAAATAGACTCCCCTGCTGCTGGAGGTAGCCAGCGTATTGCTGCTGGGTGGCAGTAAAGACGGTATTCGAAACGTTCGGGCACTCGGTGTTGTGTGCGCCTTTTGCGCAGGGCGGAGGAGTGTAGAAAATCGAGTTGAAGACCGATCGCGCCCACAGGTTTTTGAAATCGAAACCAACCAGCGAAACCCAATTTGGCATCCAGGTATAAACCGCTTCACCATTACTGCCCCAAATCTCTTCGGGTACATCTGAAGCGTTGAAATAGTTGTTGATCGGATCGGGTGTCTTGTTGTCGCGGATTTCATCGCGGACGAAGGAACCGAAATAGCGCAATGAGAGCTTCTCGGTCGGGTGGCTATCGACCTCACCTTTGAAGAGCATGAATTCGTCGCGCTGATTAGCGTTAGGGTCGAGTGGCGCTCCGAAATCTTCGTTGGAGTATTCGGGCAGGCCGACTTGAGCAGTGGTATAGCGGGCGAAGCCGCGCAAAGTAGTATTATCGGTGACATGCCAATCCAAGCGGCCGGCGCTCGAAAGATTGTCATAGGCACTGTTGACGGGCTGGAAGCCGTTGGTGGAGTAATAGGAAATCGATTCTGAATAGCCCAGCTTTCCATCGGCGCCGCTGGCCGTGGCGACCTGGCGCTGGGTTTCCCAATTACCGCCGTCTGAGAGCAAGCTGAACTTGGGCGCGCCGGTGCCTTCCTGACTGATCAGATTAATTACGCCGCCGATTGCAGACGAGCCGTAAAGACTGCCGCCTGCGCCGCGCAATACTTCGATACGGCCGGTATTGTCGGTTGTAAGATTGGCAAAATCATAAGAGCCGGCGGTGGGGCTGTTCACCTCAACGCCGTCGAGAAGAACCAATACCTGAGACGAGGTCGCGCCGCGAATCGAGACGTCCGTGATGGTTCCGGGCCCGCCGCTCTGGGTGACTTCGACTCCAGGCACTTCGCGGAGCGCATCACTGACTTGCTGAATCTTCTGGTCCTGAATCTGCTGGGCGTGTACTACCGTGATTGTCGTGCCGATCGAGGCGAGCGGCTGAGTGATGCGCGTCGCAGTAATCGCAACGTCAGGTAATCGAGTTGTAGTCCCACTGCTATTGGTCGAAGGCGAGTTCGCAGACGATGATGGCTGGGTAGCAGCAGGTGATACCGAGGGAGTTCCGACCGCGGCTGGTGAAGCCTGAGGGGCTGACGAAGGCGTTTCCGCCGGCGGCGACGATTCAGCATTAGCCGAGTTTGCAGCGACTAGAAACAGTAGTGTGGTTGCGAAAGAGATGTAAAAACCGCGCGACGACATTGCAAATGCTCCACCCGCGTAGAGTTGCCGTCAGCGGAATCAGGGCTGGTGCGAATTAAAGGTATCGCGCTAGGCGATGAGTAAGCAGATATCGCGAGCCGAGCCACCTTCCCCGCGGAAAGCAAATCGTTAAATACGCTCGGCCGGTCTCCTGGCTTGGGATTCATCCTTGGACCCGCCTTCCCGCTGGTGCAGTGGCTGGTGTGGGCCTTCGTCCTCCCTCACAGTTGCGGGGCAGCGCCGGATTTCAACCGGCTTCCCGTACACCGAGTGTTGCGAAACCTAAGGTAATGAAGGCATCAAGTCAAGTATGAGCTACGGCTTGTAAGAACGGCGGGATTGTTTTTCACATAACCACCAGGCCTGTATAACGACTAGCCATTTGCTTTGGAGCGCATTGAGTGTGCGGCGGCGGCGACATCGCTTGACAGCAAATGTCCGGTCTGGAACATTTCCCGGCGTCGGTTGGCTAATTGAAGAAACCGCGAGGGCACGCGACTCCAATCGGCACCACGTCGCTTCAGGCGACTGGCGGATACTTTCGCCGCTTCGGCTCTGCTCAGGATTGCCCTGTTCGCGCGGGCGGCCACTTTGATAAACGCGACAACAACTTACGAGATCTCGACGAGCTTAACGGAGCACGTCAAAAGATCGAAGCGTTGCGTCAACGCACTAGACGAGCCATGGAAGCGACTGCCCATCATCACATTGGTGGCGGTGGCAGCGTGGCTCGCCCTACTGACACTGTGCGGCCTGTTCCTCAGCCAGATGGAAAGTGAGCAGCCCGACCGGACTGCAATCGAAGCGCAATTACTCGAAATCCCCAGCGGAGGACCGCCGACGATCGCCGGCGCGTCTGCGCTGTCACACAGCAACCCTACGACGGAACCGTCGCCGCCGAAGATTGCGACCAATAAATCCAAAGCGCGGGCCCAAGCATTCAAGCTAAATCCGAACAATGAGAAGGCTCGACGGGCTAATCACGCAGCACGGCGGGCCGAATACTTAGCTCACGATGATAGGCACTTCGATAAGCCGTCGGCTTCGGCTATCGCGCGTGCGGCTGTACCGGCTAGAACGGCGGGGCAACACGGAGAGCCACAATCATTCGCGAAGACAGTTAAGGCCGCGCCTTCGACCACTACTACTTCTGAACAAACAAAAGGTCATCCAGGCAGTGGTAATCGAATTGGTGCGGGTGGGCAGGATGCGAAAGGGCCGGCTGGAGGGAGGAGTGCACGCCCAATCTATGCTCCGCTTCCGAACATCCCCGACGACATGCGCGACGAGGTGATGCAGGCGACTGCAATAGCTCGTTTTCATATTGCGCGGGACGGCAGCGTTACAGTTTCTTTGATTGCGCGGACGGACTTTGCCGAGCTCGATCAACTGATTCTTGACGATCTTAGTCATTGGCGCTTTGAGCCAGCGGTTCGCGACGGCGTTGCAGTGGAATCTAATGCAGAAATCCGTTTGCGCATAACGGTTCAATGATTCGACCGGGCTACTGAGTAATCGTATCGATGCGAGCGCATGCGCAAATGGTAATGGGAACCGCGTCGGACGTTGGAGATGCCCAAGATGCAAGAACATTAGTGATCGCGCTTACGATCATGTGCGAATATATTAGAAGATAATTTTGATATGGCGGCTCTGGTGAAGCTAGTTGGCGCCGAGCCTGACGGGTTCGGCCTCTAACGTTTGCCGGCTCCGCGAGCCGGATCGATATTGCGAACGCCGCCAATGCGCAACACAGAAGGAATCTACAATGGTGAAATTTGGCTATCTATTTGATTTTCGACAGCCACCGGAACTTTCGCATCTGAGCACGCAGGAGTTCTATGCGTCGATGTTCCAGCAAATCGAATATCTCGATCAGGCCGGATTCGATACACTCTGGACGACGGAGCATCATTTTACCGACGATGGTTACCTGTCGGCGGTGATGCCGATGATGGCGGCGATGGCTGCACGGACCAAACGAGCCAAGATCGGCAGTTATGTAATCCTCGCGCCGTTTTATCATCCGTTGCGCCTGGCGGAAGATGCCGCGCTAATCGACGTCATTTCCAACGGCAGGCTGCGGCTAGGAATCGGTCTAGGCTATCGCCGCGAAGAATTCGAAGCATTCCAAACTCCTCAGAAAGAGCGGCTGGGTCGTACACTCGAAACTGTTGAAATCCTCAAGCGGGCATGGACGGGCGAACGTTTCAGCTTCGAAGGCAAGCATTTCACGATCAAAGACGCACGCGTGTTGCCGAAGCCGGTATCCCAGCCGTATCCCGAGTTGCTATGGGGCGGTATGGCGCCACAGGCGATCCAGCGTGGAGCAAAGCTGGATATGGGTTTTGCCTGTAATTTGGGCGCGAAAGAGATCAAATTGTATCACGAGGCACTCCGCGAACTCGGTAAGGATCCATCGGCGTATAATATTGTCAACAGCCGGCTCGTCTTCGTCGCGGATACAGAGGAGCAGGCGTGGGAGACGATAAAGCCCGCCCTGATGTATCAAATGGCGATGTATGGCAAATGGCTCGCGGAAGGGTCGATAGCGTCAGGTGACCATTACCGGCCCGACGCGGAGGCGTTGCGCCGCAGTGCCATTCTCGGTCCGCCAGAGCGAGTCACTAAGATGCTGCGCGACGTAATCACCGGCGTTCCGATGACCGAGATTACCCTGATGATGCAATTTCCCGGTCTCGAGCCGGCCAAAGTGATGCGGTCGCTTGAGCGATTTGCGACGGAAGTGCTGCCTGACTTACGCAGATTACCCTGATCAGTACTGGGTTATAAGTCAGTACCCACTGATCTGTGTCGATTGTTTTGAGTGATAAAAAAGTGGGCGATAGCGTTCTGGCTATCGCCCACGCGGTTAAAGCACCAGACCCCGTGATTCGACCGCAATGATTCTAGATACCGAGGCCGGGCAGAATCTCCGTGCCCTCGATTTGCACTGCATCGAGATTGTAAGGATCGAGTCCAAGAAAAGCGAGGACGGTCGGCGCAATCTGGCGCGTCTCTACTGGGAGAGTGACCGTGCTCGCCTTGAATGACGGATTAGACACCAGCAGCATGACGTTGGTGTCGTCATGAGCGAAGCCCCCGTGCTCAGCCAGCTTCTTGGTGCTGCCGCTGTAAGTTACACCGACATTGGGAGCGACGATGATATCCGGGGTGCGCGGGTCATTGGGGGGAACTCCCGGAGTATCGTAGAGCAATGGGATCGCTGGGCCCGCGAAGATCTGGCCGATGCCTGCGATATTACTGTTAGGCGGATTAACCGGTGAGCTGCTCTCGAGCAGATTCACCGCGTCAGTGACTGACGCTCCCGGGCTCAGCCACAGCAAGGAGATATCATCCTCGGTAGGCCCGATCTGGTTGATTTCAGAGTCCGGCAGGTAGGTTGATCCCAATATCGACGAGGGTGGCTCGCCAGTCGTGAAGTCTGCCGGAATACCTAAGTATCGGTTCGAGTCGATCGGCGACTGACCGTGCTTGGCAGTGATTATGACAAGTGTCGAATTTAGCAGATGCCGGTTCTGCAGGTTAGTGATCATTTCTCCGATAGCAGCGTCAACGAATTTGATCTCTTCCAATAACGAAGGGGTGGGCGTCCCGTACACTGCATTAGCAGCGACTGAGGTATCGTAGCCTCCGGTTACCGTCGGACTCAGCGTCTTCTCGATGAGTTTTTGTCCGACGCTGACCGCTTGAAAGTTCATCCCGAAGATGGCAGGCACCGGCGCATATTTGGAGCCGTTGTGCGTCTTGCCATTAATCTCGTTCAGGATGGCGTTAACCTTCAGCGTGTCGTAGCACTGGATATTCGCGAAACTATTTGTGTAAGCCGTTAAATCAGAGGTCGGATCAGGTATCGGATTACAGCTGATGTCCGTGCCTGGCGTTGTTACATTTAAGGAGATGACCGTCGAATTTATTTCAGGCGAATAGTAATCGTCGACGTTAGTGCCATCGCCGGGACCCGAAACCGCGGAGTAGGCGGGGTGCTTGTCCGACCATGCGGTGTAGCGGCCCAAGGTATGTGCTACACCGAAAATGGTGTTGTCACGATCGAAATTCCACGGATAGACCGGATTGCAGTTATTGAAGGGGTCACGGATCAAGCGCTGTGAATCGATCGACTGGATACCGCCGTCCACGCCCGCAGGGGCGCCACCGTTGAGCTGAGTCTGGTCGATGTCAATGCCCTCCTCATACTCGGTCCTGGTGCCGTTGTTCTCGTTTGGCGTACAGGCGCCGCCCAAGAGCCCATTACCAGTTTCAACCGTCGGCGGTGCATAGACGCGATCATACGCAACGTCATAATAGACTCCCATCGTGCGCGGCGTGGCTCCGGTCATGATGCTCATCAGCCCCGGGAATGAATCCGATGGCTTGGAAGTCGACGCGGTGATGTAGTTGACGCCGTTCTGGCCAAGGCTGGCCAGATTCGGGCAATAGGGCGCGCCGCCGTTAATCGTGCTGATTCCCTGCGAACAGTTGGTGTAGTCGAGGGCGTGGAAGCCATCGATGCTAATTATGAGCACATGCTCAATTGGCTGGTGGCCGTAACCACCAGCGTAGGCAGGCGTGAAACTCGCGGCTGTCAATGACAGCCCGAGCGCCAACGCTGGGTTGACGACACGATTGTGCCAGAATCGTTTCACTAGGTTCTCCTCCTCTCAATGCGACAAAAGAATGCGAAGGAGTATGCTGGCAACATTTTGTCGCCGCGTTCGCCGTTCATTTAACGACGTGTTAAGATTAAGTGACTTCTTAGTAGAGCTCGCTTGAGTGAGAAATCTTTCGCTTAGACTCGCAAAGATTTAAAGATTCGTTGACATTGCCGAAACCGCTGGATGCCGCCGTGATGGGTTAAGTTAACGGCGCGCTGGAACGCTTAGATGAGCAAAGCGCCAGCCAAAGGATTGTCAACGTGCTGAACTCAAGATTCGCGGGATTATTCGGGAAATATTATACAATGTGGTTCGCGATTACCGTATCTGGCCTGATGGTGGTGATCGTTCCGGCGAGCGGTCGTGCCCAAGTCGTCGCGACCGCACCTTATTCAGTCACAACTTTCGCCACTGCTCCCGAAGGTCTCAGCGCTCCGGATTCGATAACGTTCAGCGCGACCAATGTGTTTGTCGGCTATGGCAACGAAGGCGCGCCCGATGGTTCCGACGGGGCGGTTAGTAATATAATTGAATATGATTTCCACGGAAATACAGTTAAGACTTTCCCAACTATAGTCGGTCACAACGACGGCTTGCGTTACAATCCGCTGACTAATGAGCTGTGGGCTCTACAGAACGAGGACGGCAACGCCAATCTTGACATTATTAATCTCAAAACCTTCAAGCAGACGATTTATCTTGTCGGCCCCACTGGTACCGGTCCGCACGGTGGTGGGTACGACGATCTCGACTTTAATAACAAACAAGTGTACGTCAGCGCTTCCGCGCCAACGATTGATCCGAATACCGCACCCGCTATCGTGACATTGAAGTTGATCGGTAAGAAGACAATTCTCAACGGTATCCTGAACGGCAACGCTACGGTAACCGATGTGACGACTGGCAGTTCGGCGACATTGAACCTTCAGGATCCCGACTCGATGATTCTGAATCCGCAAGGCGATGGCGAATTGATCATCGTGCAGCATCCCGGGTTGAGTTGCCAGAAAGCCTTTCGCGTTCCAGTTTCTTTAACGGATGGCGGAGCGACGCTCGGCAATACTCAACTTGACGACACCATTTTTGCGGACCGGAGCGCCGGTGTGTTGCTGGTGGAGGATAAAGAGTTGAACGCAGTCTACGCGATTTCGGCGCCTTACTTTGGTCCGGCCGCTTACTCGGCGGTGAGCGTGTACGAGACACCGACGGCAGTCAATCCGCTCGAATCATTCGTTGGACAGACAAACTTGACGACCGGATTCGTAACGCCAATAGTCAATGGGATGGAGGATCCGGGTGGTATGGCGTTTATCCCGTCGGGCGTGGACCTGGCAAAGTACGTCCAGGATTCGGTGCAAATACCAGAGAATTGCCCTGCCAGCTAAATAGGTAGTCGGGGAGCGGACCGGCATCAGGATCTATCATCGCCGGCCCGCTCGGGTTCCTTGCGACATGGATCGGAACACAGGCTGCGACATGTTCGCCGCTGCGGCAGGATCGTCGAAGAACCGATTGGCATCCGCCGAACGATGGCCGCCGTTGCTCGCATCTGCTACTAACGAGCCTATGAAGCTGTTTACCTTCGCCACGAGTCCCTACGCGCGCAAAGTCAGAATCGTACTGGATTACAAGGGGATTGCTTATGAACCCGTCGAGCGTTGCTACTCACTTGATCGTAAAGAAGACCTGCGCGAAGCGAGCATCCGCGCCGAGGTGCCGGTGCTCGTCCTCGACGACGGCCGCGCTATCGCGGATTCGACGATAATTTGCGAATACCTTGAGCAAGTGTATTCGCAACCGCCGGTGTTTCCGGCTGACGCTTACCAACGCGCGCGGATGCGGCGGATCGAAGATCTGTGCGACCGTACTTTCGACGCGATCGGGTTCGGCTATTTCCTCGGCGTGTTACGCAAGGAAGCACCCGAAGCAGAGTCGATCAAGCGAGCGGCGCGAGAAGAATGCCAGACATTGCTAGCCGTGCTCGAAGGCCAGTTGGAGTCTGGCAGCGATTATTTCTGCGGGGCCGTCAGTCTCGCGGACTTTGCCGCGATTTGTCATGTTCCAATCGTGCGCGCGATGGAAATCGGCCTCGACGGCTTCCCCAAGCTGGCCGAGTGGAGCAATCGGATGCGCCGCGTACCGGCGGTTGCGGCCGATCGGGAGCGCGCGTCGAAGGCCTGGCAAGGCGTGCACAATATCGCCGCCGAATTCGAGGGTCCCGACGGCAGAATCCACTGGCGTGACAGCCGCCTCGAATGGCCAATCCGTCACGGCTTCGGCGATCTGGTGATGCGAGAGTTTCACGCTGGCAAAATGATGTTCCCACCCGACGCTGCGTAGGGCAGGATTGGCACAGGGTCCGTAACAGAAATCGTCGAGGAACTCAGATGCCGGTAGCGTACATCCCGCGGACCCGCGAACTTTACAGCAGCTATACGCCTTACCGATGGGTGGTTAACGAAGGCGCCCCGCCGTGGACCCCCCTGGCGAAACCGCTTGCCGAGTGCAAGGTCGCGCTCATTGGGTCGGGTGGATTGCTCTATCGCGATCAGCCCCGATTCCATCGCGAGGACACGAGCTACCGGCTGATTCCCAAGAATGCGGCGCAGGACGAGCTTAGCGTCTGGCACTTCGGCTACCGGATTGCAGATGCAGCCGCTGATCATAATTGTGTTTTTCCGCTAGACGCGATGCGTCAACTAGAGACCGAGCGCGTGATCGGTGAATTCGCCGATCCGGCTTACAGCTTTATGGGCGGGGTTTATTCGGCGCGCAAAGTTCGCGATGAATTGGCGCCGGCGATGGTCAGCGAACTGCAGCGAGCACATGCCGACGCGTTGTTCCTGGTGCCTGCATGACCGGTCTGCCATCAGTCCGTTGGACTGATTGCACGAGCGGTTGAGGAGGCAGGGATTCCGACGCTATCGATGACCTCGGCGCTCGATATCACTGAGTCGGTAAAGCCGCCACGAGCGGTGTTTCTAAATTTTCCGCTCGGCCATCAAACCGGCAAACCGCATCAGCCGGATTTGCACCTGCAGATCGTGCGGGACGCGATGGCTGCATTCGTCACGATCGACAAGCCCGGCACGATCATCGAACTTCCATACGTATGGGACCCGAACGATCGCGGATGGGAGGAGACCGACTACACGGGTGACTTTCTGCCGCCGCGTCCGCCCAAAGAGGATGCCGATCTGATCGAAGTGGAGCGGCGCTCGCGTTTTGCCGGCTTAAAGTGATAGTCAGCCGTCAAGTGTAGCCAGCGCGACGATTTGTTTGCGGGTGCTCGCGCGGCGCGTGAAAATCGGCCACTATCGCTCGGCAGGTGAGAAGGCATGGGAATGAGTTGGTTATCGTTGATCACGATTGCAGCACTGATAGAGTATTTTATCTTCGTACTGCAAACTGGCCAGGCGCGGGTCAAATATAACGTAGAGGCGCCGGCCACGACTGGCGACCCAATCTTCGAGCGCCATTATCGCGTGCAACAGAACACCCTTGAACAACTGGTAATCTTTATCCCGGCGCTCTGGCTATTCGCCGAATACGTCGGACCCCGGAGCGCTTTTGTGCTCGGACTGGTCTTTATCGTTGGGCGGGCACTCTATGCGCGGGGATACGTGCGCGAGCCTAGCCAGCGTCGCATCGGAGCGGCGGCCACCTTTGTCGCGAACGGCATTCTCGTAGTGGGTAGCCTGATCGGCCTGCTCGTGCGGGCGCTCTGAGGCTGAACGAGATCCTTCAGGCGTTACGATAAGCGCGTGCTTGCAGGACTTAATGGGCTCGACTACGCGATTTTAGCGATCGTAGCAGTCAGTGCATTGCATGGACTTACGCGCGGCGCATTGCGGATGCTGACGTCGATTTTATCGCTCGTCCTCGGAATCTACACCGCGTCGGTTTATTATGGCCAAGCTGCGGCGCTGGCCCAGCATTATCTGACCACCAATCCGACGGTCAGTGCTATCGTCGGTTATGCCGTCGTATTCCTCGCGGTTTTCATGCTGATTGAGATGGCGGGTAACCGGCTCGTTCAGCTCATCCGGGTCGTGCATTTGAGCTGGCTTGACCGGCTCGGCGGGGCGATTGTCGGTGCAGTGATCGGGGTTGTGCTGGCGGGGTTAGTAGTGGTCGCGATGACCGCTGCGTTGCCCGCCGAATCGCCAATTCTCGTCAAATCCGAATTAGCGCCGCAAGTGGCTGCCTACAATCACGAGCTGCTGGGATTCATTCCCGCACAAGTGGAGCAGATGTTCGAAGAGAAACGCGCTGAATTGCTCCGCGATTGGGCGGCGGCCGAGACAGAAAGCCCCGCTCCCTCACCGTCATCGGCAAAGTAGCGGGGCCGAATAAACCAACGGAAGTCGATCAGGCGATTGCGCTGTCGACCGCACGCACCAGTTGCTGCTTCGGTACGGCGCCGAGGATCTGCTGTTTGACTTCGCCGCCTTTGAGAATCAGGAGGTTAGGAATACCACGCACGCCAAAACGGGCTGGCGCTTGCGGATTATCGTCAACGTTTATCTTGACCACCTTCAGACGGCCTTCGTATTCTCCCGCCAACTCATCAACGATTGGGGCGATCGCACGACAAGGCCCACACCAGGGGGCCCAGAAATCAACCAGGACGGGCGTCGCAGCTTTAATCACTTCCTGTTCGAACGTCGCATCCGTTACATGAACCACTTTGTCACTGGCCATCGTCACCCTTCTCCTCGCCTGCGGAAGATAGCTTCAACGTAAGATTCCACATCCCGATAGTCAAGCTGCCCACAAATACTCGATTGATTGACTAGGGTTCTGGCGGCGAGACCGTCGAACGAGACGATGATGATTGGGTGAGTATCGGTCGTAAATCTTGCCGACCGAGGGGCGATGCTCGGTTTGGGTTTCGATCAATCATCTGGAGTGGTGCAGGCCGCGCGAGAGTGGGTTAAGTCAGGAAAACTGGCGGACGTAAACCCGCCTTCATCGCGTGGATGAATCTCAAGGAGCAATTTGGCCCTGACTACGACCGCATGACCGATTTCAAGCGTTTTTTCGCAAGACCCTAGCGCAGGTCCAGCAGCGCTACCAAAGCGCGCGAATCGAACTTGACAACAGGGGGATGACGGCCCGTAATAGCCCTCCACCTATTGGTCGGCGCTTCATGGTCATGTCGGGTCCAATTCTCAAAGATCATTGATTTAACAACATAAAATCACGCTCAATTGGTCACCATTCGAGGCAAGCATGAAAGGGTAGAGTAGGGGTCTTGATCTACTCGCTTTATCCACGCTCACTTGGTCACCAAAGCAGTCAAAATCCACGCTCACTTGGTCTCACAATCCTATAATCAGAACCTATAGATCTCCGATAAGGTCCCGGCTCATGCCGGTACACCCTAAAAGGCGGGCCCTACGGGCCACCAAGAATCCAAGTACAAAATCACCGCGCCCGTCGCTTCGGAGCCTGTCGATTTTTGTGAGGCGTGATGATTGTGAGGAGCGAACGGCACTGATCTAATCGGCGTAGCGGCGGGAAAAAGGGGGAGACAGGAAGCGAGATGGAGCGGGAGGTGCGGCGGTTGGAGGGGCTGGGGCAGTTAGGTTTTGATTTTTGTGCGCCGGCCACGGTGGACGAGAGCGATCCACCGCAGGCTGGCGGAGGCGAGGTGTTTCTGGACGCCGAGCCGCGCGAGCTGTTCGTCGGAGCGCAACGGCTGGACGGCTACCTGCGCGAAGCAGGTCTGGGCTGGGTGCTAAGACTCGGCAGCTTGCTGGCCGAACTCGACCTGGCGGCTTTGACCGGTCGTTATCAAGCGGGCGGGCGCAAGGCCTTTCATCCACGTACGCTGCTGGGGCTGATCGTCTACGGCATTCTCAACCGCCAGTGGTCACTGCGCGAGTTGGAAGGGCTGGCCCGGCG
>DATKPK010000100.1:0-3668 GCA_035524095.1 Binataceae bacterium (SeqCode)
TTCAGTTCGATCTTCTGCAGGAACTAAAGGCTCACAAGCCGTATCAACAGTACGGCTGGTGAGCCGTCCAATAACTTCGACTGGACCGACTCAAGCAGCGCGCGAAAGAGCCGGACCTCGTTACGATTCCGAACGCTATCGTCTACGAATTCCGGTCGCAGGTGCCCGTTAGCATATTGAAATCTAATCGATACACCCTGGGTCGGCGTTAGAAATCTAAATCACTCAGCGAATCGCATAGCCGCCGTCGACGAAAATCGTCGCGCCCGTCACGAAATCTGAGGCGGCGGCAGATAGAAAGATTGCAGCTCCGGCGCATTCCTCTGGAGTACCGAATCGTCCTGCCGGCGTCCGCTTGAGAATCTCGTCATAGAACGGCCGCGATTTAATCGGCGCGGTCATGTCACTTTCGATCCATCCGGGGACAATCGCATTGACTTGGATATTGTAGGGTGCGAGTTCGATCGCCATCGACTTGGTCAACTGGATAAGTGCGCCCTTGCTCGCGGCATACGAGGGCGCGATTCCATTACCGAAGCGCGAGTACTCACTCGCGATATTTATAATCTTGCCGGCGCGACGCGTAGCCATCGCTTGCGCGGCAATCTGCGACAACAGAAAGCTCGAATTTAGATTCGTTTCGATCACGCGATCCCAGCTTTCCGCCGCAACCTTCAGCGAACCACCGGGTAGCGCAATACCAGCATTGTTGACCAGGATGGAGACTGGACCGATCTCGCGTTCGGCCTCCTCAAAGGCAGGCTTGAGTGACGCCCGATCGGTCACATCGATTCTCACCGCATGAGCGCGAGCCCCTGCCGCGCGCAACTCCTCTAGCACCGCATGATTCTTCTTTTCATTGCGCGCGAGAATCGCGATCGCTGCACCCGCCGAGGCCAGGCCGAGCGCGATACCGCGCCCGATCCCGCCGTTACCTCCGGTTACGATCGCCACCCGCCCGTCAAGACTGAATAGTTGCTGGTATGCCATTTCGCCTTCCTCGCTCAAACCCTCTTTCCCTACCGGCCATATTAGCCCCTAGGCGGATCATGCGAAGTGAGTTAGGACTCATTTGTGAGGCCGTGTGGCACTTAGTCGGCGAGCCAGTCGCTTTTGGAGCCTTAGAGGGGGCGCTCCTCGAACCACTCGGCTACTGAACGATCGCGTCACTTCCCAGATCAAGGATGAAGTCCAACCCTTTTCGACGATGCTCGCGCTTAAAGCTGTTGACGATGTCTCAATTTCTCGTCGTTGATGCACTTTTTCTAAAACGCTACCGCTGCAACGGATGTTTCACGTGAAACATCCGTTGCAGCGGTAAAGAAGCGTCGGATCTTTGCGAACCTCAGATAAATGATCCTCAAGAGAAATTTATCGTTCATTCCGGCTTCATCAATCGATGAATCCGTTGAGTGAACTACTCATCGAAGTGCCAAGTGTTGGCGGCGGTGCCGGAGATTTTCCAGCGGGGGACGACAATCTTCGGATCGTTCGTTTCCTCATAGATCACCTCGCACGGCAGGCCGATGGCGGTTTCCGCTTCGTCATTCATCAGCACGCCGGCGATCCGGGTAACGGTACCATCCGATTCACGGCAGTCATCTAGCTCAATGATCGCGACGACATACGGTGCTGTATTGACGAAGGCGCCGAGAATCGGTTGCGTCACCACTACGTAACTGTATAGGACGCCCTTGCCAGTGGTCTCAAACCATCCAATGTCCATCGAGGCGCATCTGGCGCAGGCAGGAATCGTCGGTGGAAACCATTTGTGACCGCACTTATTACATTGGCGAACTAAGTATTTGTGCTGCGTGGTGGCAGCCCACCATTCGGCAGTATCGAAATCGGGTAAGATACGCAGGCGCGAATAATCGATTGGTCCAGGCATGTGAGTAATCCTCAGATAACAAGTTGGAAAGCGGTTGCTCAGGCGGCCATGCCGCGAAGGATCAAGCAACTCGCCATATTTTCCCATCCCCAGGCCATCCCGCAGCAGATGCGCGCGCTGCGAAGCTGGCGGCATCCGGCATTGCGGTCGTAGGTGTGCTTGCCCTGAGCCCAATCGGGACAAGCATCGTCCGCGCGATGGCGCAGTTGGCGGACGTTTTCGATGACCATCTGGACGCCGTGCGTATAACCTTCCGAGAGATGCCCGCCGGAAAGATTGCTCGGCAGCTCGTGATCGATCTTGAGCCGCCCGCCTTTGACGAAATCACCAGCCTCGCCTTTGCCGCAGAAGCCGTTGGCTTCGAGCTGAATCAAGGTGGTGAAAGTGAAGGCGTCGTAACAGGAGACGAAATCAACGTCTTGGTGGGCGATCCCGGCCATCCCAAATGCGCGCTTCCAGCCGTAGTTTCCCGCTACATAATGTATCTCGGGTCGCGAATAGTTCCAGTTGGGGCTGTCGGTCAGAGTGCGCGCGTAACCGCCCATGATAAAAACCGGCGGATGCTTCAGGTCGTAAGCTCGTTCGCGCGAGGTGATCACGATCGCGGCGGAGACGTCAGTTTCCTGGCAGCAGTCGAGGAGGCGGAACGGTTTCGAGACCCATCGCGACCGCTGATGATCTTCAATCGTAATCGGCGAGCGCTGAATGGCCTTGGGATTGAGACTTGCGTGGTAGCGATGGGCGACGGCAATTTCGGCGAAGGCCTTGGTGGTGCATCCGGTATCACGCAGATAGCGCATCGCAGACATCCCGAAGCGCTGGGCAGGCGTGGTCCATCCCCAACTCATGTTGAATTGGTTATCACCTTCGGCGGTAGCGGCGGAGGCTGGCCCGCCCGGAGCCTGACCTCCCATCCGGCGTCCCGAGCGCCCATTCATGGAACGGAAGCAAACTATGGTCCTGCAATAGCCAGCCTCGAGTAAACCAATGGCGTGAGCGACGAGAGCTTCGGTACTGGAGCCGCCGCCGAGGATATCGACTGCATAATTGAGCCGCATCCCAAGGGCGGTCGCGACGTGCGGCGAGGTAGTGGAATCGCCGGTCTGATAGCTGGTGAGGCCATCAACGTCCTGCGGCCTTAGGCCGGCGTCAGCGATCGCCTTGTTGATGGCCTCGCATGCCATCGAGAGGGTGGTGCGGTTGGAGGGACGCATGTGCGGCGTCTCGCCAACGCCGACGATGCAATATTTGTCAGTCAAAGATCCCATTTCGACCTCAGGGGTTCAGATTTGACCTAGATAGCTCACTTACTGCATCGTCGGCCAATTCAGATTCTTAGTCGCGACGCTCGGAAGCCTCGCGCGCGCAGGGCCTAGCAGGCGAGGCGCACGCGATACAGTATGTTCAGTCAAGGCACTTGTCTGGGCCTCTAGCGCCAGCAGTAACGCCGATGGCGCAAAGCCGTCAAGAAATATCCAGTGAAGCTTTAGGCCCGGTCGGCGGAGGCGCGATCGATCAGTTCGTGGGCGGCGCGGAGGAATTTGTCGTTGGCGGTATCCCCCCCCAGCATCCGGGCGATTTCGGCGGGACGATCTGAAGTTTGGAGCGTCGCGACGCGGCTGCGCGTGTTGCCGCGACGCTCCTCTTTCTCGACGACGAAATGACTGCCGGCGAAGGCCGCGATTTGCGCGAGATGCGTGACACATAGCACCTGATGGAAGCGCGCCAGCTCCTTGAGCTTGCGGCCGACGATGGCGCCGACGGCGCCGCCGATACC
>DATKPK010000101.1:0-23133 GCA_035524095.1 Binataceae bacterium (SeqCode)
CGCCCTCGATGCCAGTGATTCAAGACGTCATTTACCGCGCGTAGCGGTTGGCAGCCGACCATAGCGGTCTGCCGGACGCCCCCTCCCTCAGACGAACCTGAGAGGGCCTGGATTATGAAGCGCTCGGAGAAGCCTCCGGCGAAGCCTCCATCGAGCTCGACTTCTTGTGATGATGGTGCATGTGCTTGTGATGGTGCTTGCTCATCGCAGGCGAGGCCTCAGCCGCAGGCGCCGCCATCGCAGGCGAAGCCTCGGCCGCAGGTGACTGCGCCAACGCAGGCACGGCTAATGCGCCAACGAACAGGGCCGCAGTCAGCATGGAAACGGTACGCTTCATCTCTTTCTCCTTTTCGGTTCGACGGTCGACGAGACCGTTCTGAACTACTTTAGCTACAGCCGTGCCATAATGTGCTACGGCTAAAACTACTGTAAAATACGGTGTTCTTTTAATTCACGCCAGCGTTAGCATGCACAAAGCGTCAACTGGATACCCGCTTTGCGTGCGATCGATCAATCAGGATGGCCGCCGTTTTGGACCCACCCCCTTCGGATTTGGCCTCATTCGCACCAAGACCGCCACAATCTCCCCCTTCCGAATCTTCTACCGGAGTTTTGACCGATAAATGATCACGAGTGAGTAATATCGCCGTTACGAACCACTTTGAGTTCCCGATAGAGTTTGAACAAGTCCCGGAAGGCTTTGAAGATTGCCTTGGGACTGTTGCCGCTCTGCGTGCCGGCGGCGCGTGGCAAGTGCGTTACGTCTACTTCCTTAATTCGAGCTCCTCGGCCCGCCAGCCGCGCCATCAATTCGGTCGTGATCATCGCGCCGTCAGAACGTAACTCGAGGCCGTCAACGACGTTCTGCCGAAACAGCTTGAAGCCGCAGTCCATGTCGGTGATATGCAGGCCGAACAGCATCGTTGATAAAGTCGTCCAGGCCTTGCCGTTGATCCGCCTCATCAGATGGTCGGCACGGCGTGCACGGCGCCCGATCACCACGTCGTAGTCGCTGATATGGGCGATCAAAAGGCTCATCTCCGATGGATCAAACTGCCCGTCGCTATCGCTCAACAAGATGAAGGGCAGGGTGCAAGCCCGCATACCCGAAATCACGGCGCCACCGTAGCCGCGGTTGACCGGGTGATGAACCACGCGGACATGCGCATCTGCGGCAGCGAGACGATCAGCGATGACGCCAGTATGATCGCGGCTACCGTCGTCGACGATCACGATTTCGAAGGCGTCGGCAACCCTGATCAGTTCAGCGGCAAACGCGCCGACCACCCTTTCAAGGTTTTCTTCTTCATTATGGGCCGGAAGAAAAACTGAGAGGCCTGGGAGCCGATTCGGGAACGTCACCGGGCGTCGACGCATCCGTCCGGCGGCGACGTCAGCCCCACGGCTATCGTCGTCCAACAGATCAACGTCCGTTGAATCGTGGACAAGCGCAGTTTTTTGAGCCACAGGCAGTTAGGTTTCGAAGGTGACGCGAACCGCTCCTCAGTCGCCGAGAGAGCGGTAGCCTCCGCGAAAGAAGACGAGAGGTTTGCCCTCAGTGATTTCAGCTTGCTGGATTTCACCCAGGTAAATTGTGTGATCGCCACCATCGTAAGCGGCGTATAGTCCGCATTCAATATAGGACAGAGCCCCTTCGAGAATTGGTGCGCCGTTGGCGCCTCGACGATAGGCCACACCGTCGAATTTTTTACTGCCGCCCCCACTGACAGCAAATTTGCGGGAAAGCGCCTCTTGATCCTCTGCAAGAATGTTGACGGTGAAAACGCGGCTCGACTCGAAGTGCGGATAGCTTTCGGCCTTCTTATCGACTGAGACCAGCAGCAGCGGAGGCTCGAGCGAGACCGAAGTGAAGGCATTCGCCGTCAGTCCGTGCATCTCTCCTTCTTTGGAGATCGTAGTGATCACGGTAACGCCAGTGGCAAAATGGCCCATCACTCGCCGCAGTTCGTTCCGGTCAATCGGCATCTAGTAACTCCAGCGCGCGATGCTATCAAACGACTAAAGCGGGCGTCAAATCGACTGGACGAGCAAAGATGAGCAGACCGAGACAATAGAGCAGGGATTTAAACCCAGCCAGCGCGGTCGCGTTTTACGACTTGTTTGCCGCCAACATATACGTAATCGAGATCGAGCGATGTGAGAGGCCTATCGCTTGCTCCGAGGCGGACGCTGACCGGCTCGGCGATCATAACCGTATGGTCGCCCGCCTTGAAGGTGTCGCGCACCCGCGCTTCAATCGCGGTCATTGCGAGGTCAAGCCACGGAACCTGCAGATGCGGTGACAGATCGTAGGAAAGGTCTGCGAGGTTATCGGCACGCCGGGCCTTGGCGGAATAGAAATAGTCTTCGAGCGCTCGGCCACGTCGCCCGACAATATTGAGGCCGAAGGTACGAGTTTTAATCACCAAAGCGCGTGATAAATGCTGATTATCGACGGCGGCCGTGAACAGCGGTGGATCGCCCGAGACTTGGCTGACCCATGACGACGACATGCCGTGATGATGGCCGTTGTCATTGATCGTAAGCACGTAGATGCCGGTTGTCAGGGTGGCGAAAGCCTGGATGATGCTTCGGTCCATCGCGCGGCGCCTCCGAGAAATGTAATGCCCAAAAGCGTAATCCCGATTGACGCAACTACCAACCGTTCCCACAATTGAGAGCGGATATATGAAGAGGCGGTTAGCGGGATGAACAGAGTGGCCGGGGTTGTCGTTGCGGTGCTGATGGCAGTGGCGGTCGTTGTAAGCGGGGGAGCGCTAGCGGCTATCTCGCCGACAGCCCAAGGCAGCTCTTCGGCGGTTCTGCCGCCGGTACCGGCAGCCGCATCGACGCCACTGGTTACCCTCAAGCCGCAGAATCCGGCGGCGATTCCAGCGCAACCAGCTGCTGCGCCGACGGTGAGCGCGGCGGCCCAATCGAAGCCAACATCCTTTGAGCATCCAGATGCGGTCCCGATATGGGCGCCTGACTTACCGCCTCATGTGGCGGCGCAGGGCGCGACTGCACCGGAAACGACAGCTATGCCACATACGACCTATGCGGTGATTCCCCGGAATGCTCCTCCCCCCGAGAAACAGGCGATTGCCCCTGCCGCTCCAGCATCAATAGCGCAACCAGCCGCGCCATTTCCCGCTCCGGCGCAGGCCAAGACGGCGACCTCCACCGCGCTTCCGGCCGCACCGCGACCGGCCGCCGCGCCGACCGCAGTCGCTGCGATAGTACTGCCCTCGTCCGCGCATGCCGACTATCTACGGATTGGCGGCATGACCATCGGCGAGCGGAGGTTTGACCAGGACGATTACGCGGCGACTAGAGACCCATCCAACTGGATTGTGCGTATCTTCAAGCACGACCATCGGCTGGAGGTGTATTACCGCGACAATCTCTACAAGAGTTACCATGCGGTGTTTGGACGCAGCCTTTGGCCGGGTGCAAAGGAAGTCGAGAATGATCGCCGCACGCCCGAAGGCGACTACATGATCGTTCAGAAGCATCCAAGCCGCCGCTTCGACTGGTTCCTCAAAATTAATTATCCCAACGCCGAAGATCGGGCACATTTCGAGGAATTGCGCGACGAGGGCAAGATTCCGATGTGGGAGCGCGAAGGCGGCCAGGTCGGGATTCATGGCACCGATAATCCGATCCTCAATGTCGGCGATATCAACTGGACCACCGGATGCATTTCGATCGACAACGATGATATAGCGGAACTAGCGCGGCTTCTGCCGATCGGCACAACCGTGATAATCAAGCCCTGACGGCGGTGTGCCGCGACGGTGCGGCGTCCGGATTAAAAGCAGAAGTCCAAGTCAGGTTCGCGCGACCGATAGGCCGCATGACCTGCGATAGAAGGAGATTGGCATGGAAGCTCCGGCTGGCGAGTTCAATTTTACCCGCCTCGAAAAAGTAATCTTTGGTCCCGGCACAATCGCCGCGATTGCGCGTGAGATGGATCGGCGTGGGCTCAAGCGGGCTGCGATCGTCACTGGCAAGACGCTCGGCAAATCGAAACTGCTCGAGCAGGTTACCAAGGCGATGGGCGAGCGCTGCGCGGTGGTTTACAAGGGCGCGGCACAGCATGTGCCATCGGCGACGGTGCGCGAACTGGTGGCTGAAATCAAACGTGTGGGCGCGGACTGCGTGGTCAGCTTCGGCGGTGGCAGCCCGATCGATACGGCTAAGGTGGCGGCAGAATCGATCCTGACCGATTCCGATGCGACCAAAGCCGCGCAAGGACTTGCCTTCGACAAAGCCATGGCGCGCGCCGATAACAGCCGCGACTTCATCCAGATCGCGGTGCCGACGACGCTTTCGGCGGGCGAATACACTCCCGTCGGCGGCGTGACAGATGAAAGCACCCTGGTCAAAAATGGCGTGGTCGATCCGCGTCTGCAGCCACGCTTGATCATCAACGATCCGGCACTGACGGCGGAGACGCCCGACTGGCTATGGGTCGCGACCGGGATGCGCGCGCTCGACCATGCGGTTGAGGCGATCTACTCCATTCGCCACCAGATGCTGACCGACGCGCTGGCGTCGAAAGCGATCGGGCTGTTGACCGAGCATCTGCCGGCTTCGATCAAGACGAAGGATGCCGAATCACTTGCCCATCGCGGGCATTGCCAGATGGCGGCGTGGTTTTCGATTTTCGGCGGGATGAACACGCGCTTCGGCATCTCCCATGCGCTCGGACATCAGATCGGGCCGAAATGGGACGTCCCGCATGGGGTGACCTCCTGCATCACGATGCCACACGTGATGCGTTTCATGGCGGATATCGCACCGCAGCGTTTCGGCCCGATCGCAGAAGGACTCGGCGTCAAGTTCAGCGAAGCGAACGCGCGGCCCGCTGCACTAGAATGCGCCGATCGGGTGGCAAAGTTTATCGCGCAGTTCGATGTGCCCCATTCGCTCAAAGCGGCTGGGGTGCCCCAAGGCGATCTGGGTTCAATTGCCGAACCGGTGTGGAATGAAGTTGAGCACTCGAAAGTGGTCGACCGGCCCGTGAATCGCGAGGAGATCGTGTCGTTGTTGCAGTCTGCTTACGACTAATACTTTTGGAGGCAGCCATGAGCGTCGAAGCGAACAAAGAACTGGTCACGCAGACCTGGAAATCATTCGTAAAGGGCGATCTGAAAGCCGTCTTTGCGAACATGTCTGACGAAATTAGCTGGCTGATTCCCGGCGACATCCCGAATTTGTCGGGACTGCGCAAGGGTAAGGCGGCTATCGTGGATTTTGCGCGTCAGGCGGCCAGGATGTTTCCGAACGGACTCACTTCGGAAATTCATCGCACCTATGCCGACGGGAATACCGTCATTCTCGAAATGACTAATCGAGGAAAGTTTGCCGGCGGCGGTGATTATCTGAATGAGTATTGCTTCATCTTTGAAGTTGAAGACGGTAAGATCCGGCGCGTCCGTGAATATGTCGATACCAAACGTGTCACGGACCTGCGGGCGGCAGCCGGTTTGGATTAACCGACATAGTAGACGGCGCAGAATTGACTATCCGCGTCGTCAACCGTTCGCGTAGATGCCGAGCCAGCGGCGTCGATCGCGGACGATCGGACGGCGGCTCTGCAGTAAATCGTAAGCTTGATCGAGGGTCATGCCGCGCCGCCGCCACAGGAACCATGCGACGGTGAGCGGAGCCCGCTCGCAGCCCTCTTCGCAATGGACCAGCACCGGCAAGTCACGGGCGAGAGCTGCATCTATCAGGGCCGCGGTGGTGTCGAGTGTCGCGCGACCGTTGCTGAGGAACGGAATCAGGACCGCGTGGGCTGGCTCGGCCTCGAAACGCTCGGGAAGCACCGAAATAATCATACCCCGAAACCGTGCCGCGTCCTGTAAGTCACCGATATAGAGATTAGGTAAGATTTCGCTTGCGCTACCGAACCAGTTCATCCCCTCCATCACCGCCTCCGCAATCGAGACATCGGCAACCTTAGAGTTTCAGGCGCGATCCTCACCGCCTCATCCGCGCGCACGCCCTCATATGGGGGAGCTGCGGCTGTCGCTGCCTTCGGCTTTAACTTTTAGCATAAGGCGGCGAGCGAGGCCGCTTCGACGGAAGACGCGAAGAGCTGTTACGCGTCTGGTTCGCCGTCGTAATAGCTGACGCCCGAGGCTTGGCGGTAGATGCCGGCCAGAGTGCGTTTCGATAGGTCACCGCCTGGCGCTGAGCCAGCCATTACGCCGACTTTGCGTGAGTCGGGATAGACGACGACTTCGGGATCGATCATCGTCGAAACACATAGATACCGGAGCGGCGACGTCGACGTGTTGTAGAGACGGTGGGCATGGGCCGGACCCGGCGGCATTGCGACGAAGGAACCGGCGCGCACCACGACTTTCTCATCGCCAAGGCGTAGCGTGCCTTCGCCCGCGAGCACGTAAATCAACTCTTCGTTGGCGCAATGATGATGATAAGGGAACGCGGAGGCGCCTGATGGCAGTTCGTAGATGCTGGCACCAAGCATTCGCCCGCCAGCTGATCCGCCGAGTTTCTTGCGGCGCGAACTGAAAGCGCTGCTCTGATTGGCTTCGATCCAGTCTAGGTCGTCTTCGTGAACGACATTGAGACGGGCGTCCATAGCTTTATTCCTCACGTACTAATGCACTTCTTATAATCAACATCTATACAGTTGAAATCAACATTTATCAAGTTGAAAGACGTATTACTTTTACAGCCTGAATGTAATCATGCGCTGCTGGTACAAATTAAAGTTCGGCGCTAGTCTCTAGCTCAGGAGCCATGAGACGATGTCCGATCAGGAAGCGATTATCGAAGCCAATCAAGCTTTCTATCGCGCCTTTGAAAGCCTCGAAATCGAACGGATGGAAGCGATCTGGCTATGCGAGCCGCGGATCGTATGCATCCATCCGGGATGGCGGCGGTTGAGCGGATGGGGCCCGGTCATGGATAGCTGGACTCGCATCTTCGATAACGTCTTCGAGATGAAATTCGAGCTTGGCGAAATTGACGTGATGGCGGGCAGCGATCTGGCTGTAGTGGTAGTCGAGGAAAATCTCACTCAGCGCGGCTATGACGGTGCGTCGCGTTCACAGGTGCTTAGCACTAATGTATTCGAACTCGTCGGTAATAAGTGGATGATGGTGCTGCATCACGGGTCGCCCGTAATGGCGCCGCCGGATACCGATCCACCGCTGCAGTAGAGGCAAATCGCGATAGAGAACGAACAAAGCCGGCTTCCGTTGAGAGGCCGGCTTTGGTTTTCCTTCAAAACATTGCGTCTATTTCGAATCGCTCATCGCGCGTGTAAGGATCGCCGCGATCTCGGGACGCGTGTACTCCGGCGGAGGAGCCTCGCCGCTGCGTAGCATCTCGCGTACCTTGGTACCGGAAAGCAAGAGGCGGTCCGCGTCGCTGTGGGGACAGGTCTTGAACGACGCCATACCGCCGCATTTACCGCAGTAGAACGTGTTCTCGAAGGTCAGCGGCGTGATGCCCATCTCTTCCGGCGTGAAACGCTCGAATAATTTCTGCGCGTCGTACGTGCCGTAATAGTTGCCGACGCCTGCATGGTCACGGCCGACGATGAAATGGGTACAGCCGTAATTGCGGCGGATGATCGCGTGCAGGATCGCCTCGCGCGGGCCGCCATAACGCATATGGGCGGGCATCACTGAGAGCATCGCCCGATCTTTTGGATAGTAGAGATCGAGTAACACCTTGTAGGTTTCCATCCGAACCGCAGCGGGGACATCATCGCCCTTGGTCTCGCCGACCAGCGGATGGAGTAATAGGCCGTCGCAGATTTCGAGTGCTGCCTTCTGGATATACTCGTGCGCACGATGGGTCGGGTTGCGGGTCTGGAACGCGACGATTTTCTTCCAGCCTTTCTCACGGAACTTGGCGCGCGTCGCTCGCGGATCGAGGCGGTACTCGGGAAAGGTCTGGTTAGGGGGATCGTCGAACAGTAGGACTTTGCCGGCGAGGCACCAAGGCGGCGAAGCCAGGACATTCTTAACACCGGGATGAGCCGGATCGGAGGTGCCGAACACGGCGTCGGCCTCTTTAGTACGATCGACTTTGTAGATCTCGCTGATCGTCATGGTGGCGAGGCGGGCACCATCCTCGGTCGTGAGAGCAACGTCCTCGCCGACGGACAACTTTTTGGACTCAGCTTCCTCAACGCCCAGCGTGATCGGAATCGACCAGGGTATGCCGGACGCGAGCCGCATCTCGTCGCGGCTGCGATTGTAGTCAGCCTGACCCATGAATCCGGTTAGCGGACTGAAGGCCCCCGACGCGAGCATCTCGAGATCGGCAAGTTCGCGCTGGCCCAAGGTCACCGTCGGCAGCTTTTCGGCGTAAGCGCGCAGGCGCGGCTGATCGGCGGTGGCGGCTCGAAGATCGACCAATTCGCCGCCGCCGTGGGCAGTGATTGGATCAGCAGTGGTGGTCGGGCTCATCGGCTGCCTCCAGGACGAATCAGGTTGGCCTTCTCAAGTGCATCAAGCAGGCGCGTGAAGCTTTCGTCGCGGCTTTCGCGATCGGTCTCGACGATCAGTTCGGGCGTCAGCGGCTCTTCGTAGGGATCGGAGACGCCGGTGAAGTTCTTGATCTCGCCAGCCAGTGCCTTTTTGTAGAGGCCTTTGACGTCGCGCTCAGCCAGCGTATTGATTGGACATTTGACGAAAACCTCAAAGAAACGGGAATGCATCGAGCGTACTTCGTCACGTACCGCGCGATAGGGCGAAATCGCGGCGGAAATAGCGATCACGCCGTTGCGTGCGAGCAGGTTGCACACGTAGCCAATACGCCGGATGTTGATGTCTCGATCTTCCTTGGAGAAGCCCAATCCTTTCGAAAGGTTGGTGCGGACTTCATCGCCGTCCAGAATCTCGACGCGATGGCCGCGGTTCCGCAGCTCGTCAGCGAGTAGATTGGCCAAGGTCGATTTACCGGCGCCTGACAGGCCGGTGAACCATAAGGTAAAGCCGTCGTTCATTGTGATTGGAATTAGCGCTCCTGAATAAGTAACTTATCGAGTCTTTTAAGTTATAAAAAGCCGCGAGCTTATACAAGGTCGGTCTGGAGAAGCTAAGTCGTGGATAATCTCCACCGGGGGATCGAACGAGTCTTGGCAGCGAGAGTGGACATTCCTTCGATCGCCATGGCCGGTCTATGTGACGTTAACCGCCAGTCGGCTCACTACGATTTCTCGGACCAAATCATCGAAGCAAGCTATTTTTCTAGCGTGTCCAAGCTTTCAAAAGGCTTTGCCCTCGCTTACCGTTTGTCAGCCGCGTGGTATTGATGGCAGTCTGGCTGCGAATTCAAAAGATTTATTTGTGAAATGAAGACTTTTCGGCGGACTGCTCAGATTGATATGCCTTGCTGCCCTTGCATGATGGAGGTTCGATGACAACGGAGATTATATTCAGTCTCTGCATTTTGGTTTCCTTGGGAGTTTTCTTCTACCAGCTCTGGCGCCGCTTTCAGTTGTTGCGTGCAGCCGTTCCGGTATCCCGCTTCGATCGCATTCCCGAACGAGTTCGTGCTGTAATTGTCTGGGCGTTTGGCCAAAGGAAATTCGTACGCAGGAATCCGGGAGCCGAGCGGTCCGCCGGGTGGATGCACTTTTTCATCTACTGGGCCTTTTTCATCCTAGGGATCCAGATCATTACGATGTTCGCCCGGGCCTACTCCCCCGCCTTCGTCTTTCCTGGTTTTAGCCTGAGCATCTTGGGCGGTCCCTACATGTTGCTGCGTGACTTCATCGAGGTAGCCGCGCTGATCGCAGTTGGGGTCGGCTTGGTTCGATGGGGGATCACGCACGCGCCTCGACTCTACGGCTATCTTCCGCCCGAGAGCCGCCTGCGCGCCAAATCCCACTGGGAGGCATACGTGATTCTGGTTTTTATCGGGATCATCATGCTGGCGGGTCTCGTTTACGACGGCGGACGAATTGCCGCTCATCAGAACGACTTGCAGGTCATGCGGGAGGCGCGATGGGAGCCGTTTTCAACCCTCGTAGGTCTTGGCTTGGCAATGGTCAGTACGAGCTTCGCGTTGCAGGCCAGCAATGTAGCTTGGTGGGCGCACAATCTCGTCGTTCTCGTGTTCCTGGACTTACTGCCACCCTCGAAACACTTCCATATTATCACCGCGATCCCGAACATTTTTTTCGCGAAACTCGAGCCCAAAGGACAGCTCTCGAAGCAGGACCTCGAGAACGACACCCGGTTCGGCACCTCCCACATCGATCAGTTCACGTGGAAGCAGGTGTTGGATATGTTCAGCTGCACGGAATGTGGCCGCTGCTCTTCGAATTGTCCCGCCACCGCAACTAAGAAGCCTTTGGCCCCCCGTCAATTGCTACTCGATCTGCGGGACTATCTATACGAGCATCAGGACGAGATCATTGAAAAGAAAAGCCACCCGGCCAACGAAGATGGCACCGAACCCTTAGAGGTCGGCGAAAATATTATCGGTTCCGTGATCCATGACGACACACTTTGGGCTTGCAACACCTGCCGCGCCTGTGAGGAGGCTTGTCCTCCGATGATCGAATACGTCGACAAGATCGTCGACATGCGGCGTCATCTGGTGCAGGAGGAGTCTCGTTTCCCCAAGGAACTTACCCGCACCTTCAAGAACATGGAGACGCAATCCAATCCGTGGGGGCTCGATTCAGAGAAACGATTCGAGTGGGCCGAGGAGATGACTGTCCCGACCCTCGCCGATAAGCCCGACGCCGAGTTCCTCTACTACGTGGGCTGTGCCGGCGCGTTTGATGATCGCAATAAGAAGACGACTCAGGCCTTCGCCCGCGTATTGCAGAAAGCAGGCGTCGACTTTGCCTGCCTAGCTCGCGAGGAGCTTTGCAACGGCGAAACAGCTCGCCGCCTCGGCAACGAATACCTCTACCAGACAATGGCGCAGATGCTGATCGAAACCTTCAGTAACTACAAAGTTCGCAAGATCATCGTGAACTGTCCTCATTGTTTCAACACGATCAAAAACGAGTTCCCGCAATTCGGCGGGTCGTACGAAGTCATTCATGCCGCAGACTTTGTGCAGCAATTGATCACTTCGGGGCGTCTCAAGATTGCGCCGGAATTTCAGAAGCGGACCGTCTACCATGATTCTTGTTACTACGGTCGTTACAACGACGTGTTTGACGAGCCGCGGACGTTGCTCAGCGATGCAGGAGCCAAGGTCCAGGAAATGGAGCGCCACCGTAAATTTGGCATGTGCTGTGGTGCTGGCGGAGGGCGGATGTGGATAGAGGAAGACCCGGACAAGCGGGTGAATCTGCTCCGAACCGAGCAGGCGCTTCAGACTGACCCTGAGGTCATCGCCGTGTCATGTCCCTTCTGCATGACGATGCTTGGTGACGGCATTAAGGCTAAATCTCTGGAGGAGAAGGTCCAGACTCTCGACGTGATGGAAATCGTCGACGCGGCCACCCGGAGCCCTAACGCAGAGTCCTAAAGGAAGACCTTCTTACTAGAGATCCAGGAGGTTTCAGCCTGAGCTAAATTGAGGTCCGATAGCCTCTCTGGATCCGGATCTGGAGGACGACCCAAATCGGCGCCGTTATGGGAGAAGATGCGCCTGCGCGAGCGTGGATTATTCGTGGAAATGACCGAGGACCCTGAGCTCTGATAAGAAGAGACGAATAAAGCTTGTAATAAGTGAGAATGCGCAATAATCTGGCGACGGTCCATTAATAAGCCTCTTTGGGAGCAGTTGGATTAGTCTTCAAGGTCCGCTGATCGTACGGGGATCGCGGTCGCGGGCTGGAACGCCGCCTATGAGTCGTTATTCGGTAAAGGTACAGCTGGTCAAATGGTTTGAGATAGTAGTCAATGCGCCCTCACCCGACGTTGCGGTGACCCGTGCCGAAGGACTGCGGCCCGATCAGATTAGAGCAAGGGGAAAGCGGCTCTATGCCGAGACTGGCCTGGCAGACCCGGACTCAACCAAAGAGATTGAAGGCGAAAGCTGACTATCGCTTAGACGTTGCTCTTAGGGCGCGCCATTCGCCTGCGTATAGCAGTTCTTCTGTTGCATCAGCGTTGCCAGATACATCTTACGCTGCTCTGCGTTATTGATGGCCATTTGGGTCTGAGATTCAACTTGCCCCTGTGATTGGGCTTGCATTTCCTGTTGTGTAATTTCTTGCTGCTGCAGTCCGGTCGCTGCAGGTACGAGATAAGTCGCGTTTGGTGCGAAACCCGACAACGCACCGACGGCCATCGAACCGGCGGTGCGCATTATCGCGTCAGTGAACCCGGCCGAGGGCGCCGGATGGGCAGCAGCCGACTCGCTCACAATCACTTGATCCATGCTGTTCGATGCGGCCAGGAGTTGAGCGCAACCCATCTGTGAGTCAGTCGGCTCGACGACCGGCTGCACAATTGGAACTGAAGCGGCGGCCGATGCATAGCTGCGGGGCTGGTATGCCGAGGCGTATCCGCCCGCGCCTGCGGCCATCGGCACAGCCATACAGCCAGCGAGATACACTGTGGAAATGATTGTCGGCCCAAACAATGCGGCAAGGCCACTTCGGGATGGGTGCCATAAGGAATAAAGTGATGACGACATTCACGAGCATATAGCAGCAAGCGTCCCGCTCTCAGGTTTAAAAAATAGCGGATAACTGGCTAAGCTACGGCCCACAATGCGAACAACGAGCGGAAAGACGCGTCAAATAATCACTGCGTCGAGCGGCGGCACTTTATTCATTCGCCTTTGCCACGATCCACGAATATTAGGTTCGGAATGTTGCCTTTGGACCCGACAGACGCTATCTCGTGCCGCCGAAGCCGAGTCCCGTGTACGTTGACCAGATCATGGCCTTCTGAAAGGAAATACCTGATTAGGGCGCGCTCCAAAATGCTTAAACATTTCTTCTCTAGTTGGCCCGGCTTTGCATTGAATCGCCCTGCCAATAGTACCCTTTCCCCACTCTTGGCATCTTGAAGATGCCGCATCAGTTTCAGATTATTAAGCTGGCGCTTAGTTCGGTTTTGCAGTTTAGTGGCTTTTCCGACATACAGGGCCTCAAACTGGCCGCCGAAGCGCCGTCAAAAGACATAGACACCCGCTGTCTTGGGCAATCTGTCGTAGTCGAAGGAATAAATCAGCTTTGGGTCATCTGTCAGCGTGAACGCCCTCAACCATTCTAGATGGAGTTTCACCCTTTAATGCCTTAAGCGGTGTATCGAGGGATCCCTCCCTGCCGCTTCATCCGATGAGGCGCCATTGGACTAGTGTGGCGTCGGGATGGTCCTCGAAGACCGCCTCCACAGCCGAATCGAAGGGCGGATTTTGCATCGGGTCGCCGAGCAAATTACCCACCATGCGGACGTTACCGGCGTCCGGCAGTTCCACCAGCGCGACGATGTAAGGACAAGCCTCTTTGAGCGCCGGATGGACCGGATTCCAGGTCCGCACCCAGCTATAAAGACGCCCGCGTCCAGAGATTTTTTGCCAGCCCATGTCCGCGGAATGGCATTTGTGACAAATCAGCTCGGGGCCCCATTGGAAGGAGTGGCAAGCGTTGCAGTTCTGCACGACCAATTCGTGGCGCTTGGTCGCCTCCCAGAATTCCTTATCGACACCCGTGCGAGCGGCGCGCGGTGAAGGCAGGCCCTCGGGCAAGTAATACTTCTTAGCTTCGGCCATCGAAGGCTCCTCTACATACTATGAACAATTAAGTCGCTGATCGGCGAGACCATCGGGCCGGACGCGACGAGCGAGATTTTTGCGCCGGGAATCTGACAGGTCGAATCGCCGCGCACCTGACGCACTGCCTCATTAACCAGTTCGAGACCGTGCATGTAGCATTCGGCGATATTGCCGCCGCTGGTATTGATCGGCAGCTTGCCCTTGGGCGCGGTGATATTCTCGAACGTAACGAATTCCATTACCTCTTCGGGTTTGCAGAAGCCGTGCTCGACGAGGCTGATCATGACAGCACCGCTGAAATGCTCGTACATTTGAGCGCAGTCGACATCCTTGGGCGTGATCCCGGCCATTTCGAACAAGCGTGGCGCGAGCGACTTGAAGTTGGACGATGGATAATCGGCGGAATTCTCTACAGTCGCGTTGTGGCGATAGTTCGAGCCTTGGGCCGCGGCCATGATGTAGGCAGGTTTCTGTTTCGCGTCTCGGGCGCGATTCGCGGTCGTGACTATCAGCGCAGCCGAACCATCGTTTTCCATGCAGCAGTCGTAGAGATGAAACGGCTCGACGATCCAGCGTGACTTGTCGTATTGCTCGCGAGTCAGCGGATGGCCATACATCACCGCGCGCGGGTTGAATTGCGCATGGTAATAGTCAGCCATCGCGACTGCGGCGAGCGGCTCTTGATTGATGCCGTATTCGTGCATGAAGCGGCGCGTACGCATCGCGACCCATTGCGCAGGGACGTAAAGGCCGTAGGGAGCGGTATAAGCGGGCGCTCCCGAGACCGAATTGGTAACCGGCGCCTGGCCGAAGCGTCCAAATTGGCCTTGGGCGAGCGCGCGAAACACCACGCAATATTTCGAATAGCCGGCTGCCACGGCCGCTGCAGCATTGCCGACGGCTCCCGAGCCACCGCCGCCTCCACCGCCCCAAACCATCCCGGCAAAGGCGAGATGCTTCAGTCCGAGCGCAGTGGCGAGACGCGAGGCGTCGTTGCGATCGTCCGCGTAACCAGAGATGCCGTCGATGTCGCGCACGTCGATCCCGGCGTCATCGGCGGCTTTGATAATGGCTTCGCAAGCGAGCCGGAATTCGGGAATCGGCGCCTGGCCCCGCTTGTAGTATTTGGTTTCGCCAAGACCGATAATTGCGGTCTTGTCCCTGACGTTGTAATCGCTCATCGACACCTCGCGGTTGCCGTGGAATTGAACTGAGTAGTCACTCGATAATCACTTGCGATGCGCGAATCACCTGCCCGCAGCAGCACTCGCATTGCTTTGACTATCCTGGAAATGCGGCATTACTTCCTCCGCCAGCAGGCGCATCGACTTGAGCCACGGCGCTGGGTTATCGGCATAGTCAAATGCGAATAACAGCAGATTGCCGAAGCCGCCGACCTGCTCATTCATTTCGGCGAGCTTGCGCGTAACCGTCTTGGGGGATCCGACCAGCCATCCGTGATTTGCGAGATACGCGGGCGTGACAACTTCGTCGGCGACGCTCTCGTCATGCTTCAAGTATTTGGTGAAGCCGAAGTCGCGGAACAGCGGCAGCAAGTATTCACTCATCATGCGGCCCATCATGCCGTTGACACAATGCTCGTAGGCCTCCTCATCGGTATCGGCCACGAAGACTTCGCGCACAACACGCCAGTCAGCGCGATCGGGCGTACGGCCGGTCCGCTTCGCGCCCTCAACCACAGCGTCCCAATGGCCACCGATATAGCCGGGACTCAGATTTAGGCTGAGCGGGATGAATCCGCGTTCGCCGGCCAGCTTGAGTGTGTCGGAATTAGGGCTGAAACCTGCGATACCGATCGGCGGATGTGGCTTCTGAAGCGGCTTGATGTGATGCTTGAGCGTACGCATCTGAGGCATGGGGACATTTACGTCCCAATACTTGCCGTGATACTCGAGGCCGCCATCGGACTCCCAGATTTTCAGCATGATATCGAGCGACTCGCGCGTCATGTCGCGGGTCTCTCCCTTGACGCCGTCGACGCAGAACATTTGCCAATCGGTGGGCAAACCGCTCGCTCCTATACCGAGCATGTAGCGGCCTTGCGCCAGATGGTCCATGAAGGCGACCCGACAGGCGAGTTCCGCTGGATGATGATAGGGGAGCAGATGGGCGCCCGGCGCGAGCTTGATTTGCTTCGTCTGCAATAATGCCTGCGCAATCAGCAAGTCCGGCGCAGGATTAGGCTCCCAAGGAGCGGTGTAATGCTCACCGATCCATGCTTCCGAATAACCGAGGCGGTCAGCCGTACGAATCATTTCGAGGTCCCATTCCTGACCGGCCTTCAGGTCTCGTTCCGGTGGATGCGATGGCATTAGAAAGAGTCCGAGTTTCATAACCGCTCCTTGATAACCGCAATACTTACGCGTCGCGAAATAAATAGCACGGTTGGCCCCTGCTTCGTCTATGCACGAGACCAGACCGCTTAGAGGCTATTTTTTGGGACGCGCGCCGGGAAACGATTGCACGGCGCCGAGGCCTTCGAGCGCGAGGCCGTAGCCCAGATGATCGAGCATCAGCTTCTTCAACTCCTGTGTAATTGCGACGCGGGCGTAGCGGACCGCCAGCGACGGCCGATTGGTGATCTGTTTTGCGAGTTCCCACGCACGCGGCACAAGCTGATCGCGGCTAACGATCTCACTGATCACGCCCCAATCAAGAGCCTGCTTGGCGCTGAGCTTCTGGCCGGTCAGAAGGAAATAACGTCCCCGATTAGGCCCAAGGACCAACGGCCATACGACATGAACACCGTCGCCGGGAACGACGCCGTTAGGAAAGTGCGGCGCATCTTGAAACTCGGCGTTGTCGGAAGCTATGACGATATCCGCGAGGACCGCGAGCTCGGCGTGGATCAGCGCAGGACCGTTGACCGCGGCAATGATCGGCACCTCGATATTGAGGTGGTTCATCAGCAGGTACTTGGCGTCGTTATAAATATGGTCCCAGGTGGTGGATTTGACGCCCGCGGGAGCTTGCGCACCGTCGCCTTTGATTGGTACGCCGCGGCCGCCACCGGCGTCGGCCTCGGCGCAAAAGGCGTTGCCGGTGCCTGTGATGATCACGCAGCGGTTCTCATGGTCGCGCGCGATATCGTAGAAAGCGTATGACAATTCCTCGTGCGGCTGCATGCCCCATTTGAGCTCCGCCTCGTTGGTATGGAGCGTCATTTGAAGGATGCCGTCGCGGCGTTCCATCTTGATGGTCTTGTACTTGTTGCCGTAGTCCTCGAATTTGAGCATCGCCATGGCGTGTGACCTCCGCGAAAAGATTTCGGATGTTATCGCGGGGAGCCTACCAAGCTCTAGCCGACAGCGACAACCATTGGTGCAGTCGCGGATTAGGAAGCGAACGGATGAATTGCGCTTGCTGCGAATAGCCGTTTGGAACGAGACTAGGGCACTTGCTGTGCGCAAGTTGCAGGCAGAAGGGAGAATCGCAATGAACACGCAGCGACGCGAGCGGATTATCGACGAAGTAGAAGCGGCGAGCTGGATCGAGCATGGGATGACCATCGCGATCGGACAGCCGACGCCGATGGCGCTCGTTCGCCAGATCATTCGGCGCGAGATCAAGGATTTGACGGTGGTCGATGCGGGCTTCTCGCTCGATATGCTCATCGCCGCCGGGTGCGTTCGCAAGGTCGTCAGCTACTACGCCGGTGGCGGTTTCGGCAATCCAGTAATGCCCTCATACCGGCGGGCAGCGGAACGCGGCGAAATCGAAATCTGGGAATGTGAAGAAGGGATATTGTGCGCGGGCTTGCAGGCAGCCGCCCAGGCCCTACCGTTTTTGCCCTGGCGCGGAGGCGTAGGCACGTCGATTCCGGAAGTAAATCAGGACTTGAAGGTGTTCAAGGATCCGATCAGCGGTGAGACCCTTATTGCGGTGCCGCCGATAAAGCCGGATGTCACGATCCTGCATGCGGCGGTCAGCGATGCGTACGGTAACGTTCAGCATCACGGCGGTCCCGGATGGATTGATCTTTTCATGCAGCGCGCTGCCGATCGTGTGATCGTTCAAGTTGAAAAGGTCATATCGAATGAGGAGGTGCGCGCCGATCCATGGAAGACGACGATCGCCGATGCCGACGCGGTCGTGCGCGCGCCATTCGGGGCGCATCCGTTCTACTCCCGCGGCTTCTATATTCAGGACAACGAGCATTTGAAGCTATACAGCGATGCTACGCGAGCGGCGATGGAAGGTGATCGGCGGGCGCTCGAGAATTATTTCGGCCAGTATTGCCGCCAGCCGGCCAGCCACGGTGATTATTTGGAGCGGATCGGAATCAAGCGGCTGTTGCAGCTCAACGAATACTGAGACTTCGATGATAAATTATACTTTGCAGTGCATGACCAACGGCGAAAAGAGATAGCGTCGATGGCAGAACAACTCGCAGATAATGCGGCGCCGGGTCCGCCGACCAAAGCGGGAAACTTCGGATGGATTCCGTGGGCCGCTTACATCGGACTAGGATTGATCGGCCATTGGCGCGGAGGACTGCTCGCGGGCGCAGTCGGGATGGCCGTGATTATCGCGATCGAGTATCGCTATCGAGCAGTCAAAATTCCCGATGCGACCGGACTGGCATTCTTCGCACTGATGCTGGTGGTCTCGATGGCAATGGGCCCCTGGCTGGTCAGCGGTTACAGTGTGCCCATCGTATGGGCCATATTCGGGATAGTGTTCTGGACCACGATCGCGATCGGCTTTCCGTTCACGCTTCAATTCGCGCGTGAGCAGGTCCCGCCGGCAGTTTGGGACGCGCCAATTTTCATCCGCACAAACTACCGGATCAGTCTACTATGGGCACTAATCGCGACAGTTAATACAATTCTGGGAATCGCAATGCACTTCTCGACCTATCCACAGGTAGTTGGGATGGTGCTGCCCGCCGTGCTGCTAATCTTTGGATTTGTTGCGGGCGGATGGTATGGCAAACACGTCGCAGCGCGGTTCGAGCAAACCGGCGCCGCGGCCGGGTGACTGTTATGACACAAGCAAGTTCAAGTGACTATTCGCGTGAGCATACAGACGACTACTCAATTCAGGAGTTGATGGCGGTCTATCTTGCGCGCGAGTTGAACGACGGCGAGGTGTTGCGCGTCGGCGTCGCAATGCCAGTGGCTGAGGCGGCCGTCCGGCTGGCCCACCTGACCCACGGGCCGAATATGGAGTTAGTCTTCCTTGGCGTGCGCATGAACGTCGCGCATCTCGAGACGATCCCGATGCCGGCCTTCGGCTGGGATTGCCGGACGGTAAGATGGGCCGAATCGTTTAGCGACACGGGTCATCGGTTCGATCGCGTGAAAGACTATATCAAGAGCGTTTTTTTCATCGGGGGAGTTCAGGTTGACGCGTATGGCAACACCAACCTGATTGGCGTGGGCAAGGATTACAAGCGGCTCAAGTTTCGCGGACCGGGATCGGTCGGTACGCCGAGCTTAAGCACGCACGTCGGGCGGTATTACATTGTGCTCAATAGCCATAGCCCGCGGATTCTGGTCGAGCAGTGCGACTATGTCAGCGCATTTGGTTGGGGACGCGGCGGCGCTGACGCGCGTAAAAAAATCGGACTGCCGGGCGACGGACCGAAGTATTGCATCACACCGCTATCCGTTTTCGATTTCGACGATGAGAGCAAGCGGATGCGGCTCAAGTCGGTCCATCGGGGAGTAACCGTGGAGCAGGTGTTGCGCGAGACGGGCTTCGCTCCGGTGATTCCGAACACGGTCCCCGAAACCCCCGCGCCATCCATCGCCGAATTGGAAGCCCTTCGTACCCGCGTCGACCAAGCGGGTCGCTTGCGTTGAAAGTTGCTTCCGCAATTCGCCTCGGTCAGGTGGGCACGGGCAGAAAGAGGGCGTGCCAGTGGGCCTGAAACCAGGGCTGGCCTTCACGGAGGCCATAGACGGTCGCCCATACGTGCATCCCTTGTGAATCAATGACGCATCGCAGCTTGGTGCTCTCGTCCACCGGAAAAGTCGCGTTGCCGCCTCCGAAACCGAAGAAACTAGCCGGACTCGGTAAGTATTCCTCAAAATGCAGTGACCCGAGCATCATCGCGGTTTGCCCTTGTGTCGAGAGCAATTGCATCGTACCGGTGGGACTTATGATGCGATCGTCGTGCGCCATGCCGGTGTCCGTGAAAGTCAGCTGATACGGGCCGGTGCCGTAGCGCTGGTAGCATATGCGATAGGTCTTGGGGGTCCAGGTGCCGAGTCTGGCCGCGCCGGGCAGGCGCTCGAGATCGTCGAGGGTGTAAACCTCGCCCTGCCAGCATCCGCGGAAAATCGCTGGCAGAATAGGCTCGGTCATCACGGCGGGTGGCGGAGCTTCGGCCTCGGGCGGCTCGTCTTGTGGAGTGTTCTCGGGCAATTCCTCTGGCGGCGGTGAGGAAGGCTGAGAGAGCATCGGATTTGATGGGATCGTTTCCGAATTCTGCGAGTGCGAGACCGGCGGTGGGGTGAATCGCGGCGGCGGCAGTTGGAGCTGCGACTGAGCCTGAACGCTCGCGGCGGTCCCGAATACGATTGCGGCAAGAATTAACCCCAGGCGGGTTAGATAGTTTTTTCTTAAATGCGTTCGCATCTGTGCTTTTGTGGCGAAAATGCTATTAGCACCTCATAACTGAGCATTAACGGTGCCAGCACCAGCCCATCCAGACGAATACTCAGGGAAAAGGTGCGAAGGAGCTGGCATCTATAAGCTTGAAGCCAAACATCAGGAGGATCAATCATGAGATTCAGCAATAAAACCGCGTTTATCACCGGTGCAGGGTCGGGAATGGGCAAGCGCGCAGCGATTCTGTTCGCGGCGGAAGGCGCAGCAGTCGCGGCTGTTGACATCAATGACGCTCAAGCAAAGGAAACGGTTGCGGAAATTACCAAAGCGGGCGGTAAGGCGATCGCGCTGAAGGCCGATGTCTCGAAAGCGGACGACGTCAAGCACGCGGTTGACGCAACCGCCGAGGCGCTCGGTGTGCCGACGATCGTTTACAACAATGCGGGAATCGAAGGCGAGTCAAACTACCTGGCGAACATGACTGAAGACCAGTTCGACAAGGTAATTGCGATCAATCTGCGCGGAGTCTTCCTCGGGATGAAGTACACGCTGCCACTGATGGTCAAGGCGGGCAAAGGCGGATCGGTGATTAATCAGGCTTCGATTGCCGGGCTGATCGCAGTACGCGGTGGTGCCGCGTACTCGGCGGCGAAGGCCGGCGTGATCGCGATGACGCGCGTGGCCGCGCTCGAATACGGCCGGTACAACATCCGCGTCAACTCGATTTGTCCGGGTGCAATCGAAACGCCGATGGCGCAACGAATCCGCGGCGGCGAGCCGCCCAAGCCGAAGGCGCTCCAGCGCATCTCGGTCTTCGGGCGGATGGCCGATCCCGACGAGATCGCGAAAGTGGCGTTATTCCTCGCAAGCGACGACTCGTCGTTTGCGACCGGCGCGCCATTTATCATCGATGGCGGCTGGACGATTAGCTGAGCGCGGTTTTGACTGAACGAAAAGGCGAGACGGCGGCTGCCAGATGCACAACCGCCGTCTCTTCAGCAGCCCGGTCCGGACGAAAATGCGATCACGAGACTACGGAAACGAACCTCGACGCCGGTGCTGAAGGACTTTGTCTACAGAATCGTTTCGAGTTGGTTGCCCCTAGGAGTGCCAAGACCCGTACAAGCGTCCCATCCGGGAGCAGCATTGAACGCCCCATTATTACCCTGCGTAACATCATTGAGCGCTGAGGTATTAGCGTAGAGCTTCGGATTGATGAACCCTTGCGCCACCCCCTTTGCCTGATTAATCAGCGCGATCAAGCCTGCCCATAGGGGAGCGACAGCACTGGTGCCGCCGAATACGCTCTCGCTGCCGTCAACCCGCACGAGATAGCCGGTATCGGGATCGGCGTCGCCGGCGACATCAGGCACTCCGCGTCCGCTGGGGCCGTTGAGGTTGATCCCTGACTGATAGCCGGGTTGAGCGAAGACTGCGCTGACACCGCCACCGGTGGCGCCGCCCTGAGCACCGTCGTTCCATACGGATTCGGTCACGATCGTTGCACCATTGGCCACTAAATGAGTACCGCCACATGCGAGAACCCACGGATCGGAGGCTGGGAAATCAACGTGATTAGCGCCGTCGTTGACTCCATCCGACGATCCATTGTCGCCGGCCGCGACCGTTACGGTAATCCCGAGGCTTGCTGCCTCCTGAAAAGCTTTGTCGAATTGCTGAAGTGCCTGCGCGGTCCAACTCGATTCGGGGCCGCCCCAGCTGATCGAAATGATCGACGGTTTGTTGATGTGGTCGTGGATCGCGGTAGTAATCGCGTTGAGAAAACCCTGATCGGTGTTTGGCGCGAAATAGGCGACGATATGAGCGCCCGGCGCGATTGATCCCGCCACTTCGATATCGAGCATTACTTCGCCGTCCGCACCGTCAGGGTCACCCGTCGGCGTATTGTGGGCGTGGCTGACGGAGATGGCCGTGACCTTGGGTGCAGGCGTGACATTGAAACTCTTGAAATAGTCGCTGAGATCCGACGGCTTGAAACCGCCGCCAAGCTCGATAAGCGCGATCGCCTCACCGGTACCGTTGACGTTAGAGGGATATTGATAGAGTTCGGCAACTTTCCGCGGACTGAAGCTTGAAGAGGTCTGATGCGCATGTGCTTGATAGCCTTCTTTGACGCAGCGGAGATGCGGTTTGGCTTGCGGACGATTGTCGAGACCGAAGACCCCTTCGACAATGTCCTTCAGAGTGTGCGGTACGTGAATCGGACCGGTACGGCCTCGATAAGTCCCGGCCGGATGCTCATAGGTTTGCAGCTCAACGTTGAAGGCTTGCCTGAAGCTGGCGACGGTACCGGACAGCGTTACTACGCGGCGGGCGGCGCTGCGCTCGACGACCGCAAGATCGTTCTGGCGGGCAAAATCGCCAACGGCGTCCAGGTCTGCGGAATCCGCTCCATGAGCCTTGACGAACTCATCGCGGGTCAGGGGTTTGCCGTTTCCGGCCTGCGCCGCGAGTAGGTACTCAAGCGCGCTTGACGGCGGACGGCGAACGACGACCGTTACTTCGAGCCGTTCGCTCGGATCAGCGGCGCCGATTGCGCGCGCACCAGGCATCGGCATGCGCTCACTGCCGTTCAGCGGATGGAAATTGGCGTTAGCCATAAGGATTAGCCCCTTTTTGTTTATGCGATTCGTAAAGAGAGTGTTCGCGACAGGCGTGTGACGTGCGCCTACGATGCCGCAATTAAAAATTTCGCTAAGGGTGAAACGAGCGCGAAATCATTCCGCGCGTAGTACTTTTTCCGGTGCGCGAGAAACACAAATTCGGACGTTTCGCGCGGCCGCTATACGCGAAAGTCTCGACAAACGCACGCGGAGAGCTCTCTTCGTGGATTTGCCTCTCGGC
>DATKPK010000102.1:0-11983 GCA_035524095.1 Binataceae bacterium (SeqCode)
GGAGATGGCCAGCGAGGGCGATTGTCGCTGATTTACGTGATGAACCTATGACCATCATAGAGTATAAAGACTTTGCATAATCGTCTGAAGCTAGACACAGCCAATCTTATCGCCTGCCGATTAGCCTCTACGGACGATCAGAGGGTGCGAGAATCTCAAATTAAGAAACGGATGGTCAGGCACCCGGTTCCTCAGCGTCGTGTGCGTGACCGATAGCTCGCTTCAATCGATGGTCGAGGCGGGCACAGTTCAGGATCACTTTCTGTGAGTGAACTGTCTCCACGGCGCTGATTGGGACTGTGAATTCGCCAGCGTTCTCGACATAGATAACGATTTCGGGGCGGCCATGCGGAGCGACGAGTCGGACAGCGCCAAATTCCTCGCCGCCGTCAGACGCGAACACCTGGAAGCCGGGCTCGATCTTTTGTTCCAATTGGTCCTCTCCAGACCGCTACGACGATGTTTTGGTCGCTACCTTTCAGGCCTGATTTTTCGCGCTTCGGGACCGTCGTCGCTTGGTCTTGGCCTCGATTGGAGGAGCATCTTCAGCCGGTTCCGCTTCAATATCATCGCCGATGATACTGTCTTCGTCATCATCGCTTTCGAGCACCGCGCGGGGGATTATCTCGGCCTCATCTGCCACTCCGCCATTGTCGTCGGTAATGATTCGGCTCTCGTCCGCATCCGGCACCGGCATCCACTGTTTGTAGGCCGAGCGGCTGCTTTCGCGGATTCCGGAGTTCCGCTCACCAAATTCCGATTGGCAATCGACGCAATAGATCGCGAAGGGCACCGCTTCGAGCCGCGCGAGCGGTATCTCCTCGCCACAATTCGCGCAGATCCCGTAATCGCCTTGCTCGAGTTGGGCGAGGGCGCTATCGATCCGGCGGACCTTATTTTCGGCGTTCTCGATCAAGCTGGCATGCGTTTCGACGTCTGCCAACGATCGGGCGACGTCCATTTCGTCACCCAGCGTTGAGAGTCCCTCATTACTTTGCGCGTTCCCGATAGCTCTGACCCGCGTCAAGGTTTCTTCGCGCTGGCGAAGCAGCAACTGCCGAAGGCCGTCAAAACGCTCTTCCTGGGCGTGTTTCATAGTTTTTTTGCTCACCGAAGTCTGATCCTTCGGGGTAATTTAAGAACGAAGTGAAAGCAAGTCACGTACCGCGACTTTTCGCATTAATAAACGAACCACGGTCATGCTTGGTTCTGATAAATTCTGCCCCCCGTCTTCTTTCAACGCGACCATCGCGAACCCGACCAGGACGATCACGGGCGAATAATCGCGGAATATCATCAATTCGTAAGGCGGCGATCATAACGTGACACGGGCGTCGACGCCATAATTCCGGTGGGGAGCGCTCGGGAAAGCCTTACAGCTAAGCGGAGGCATACAGCGAATATGACCGGATCCGGCAAATGCTCTATAATCGCCCGTGGTTCGTATAGTCAGCGCCGAAATGTAACCTGGCCTTCTAAGGAAGCTTTTTATGGCGAAAATGTCTGATGCGGCGGCCCAAGTTGGCACGCCGAATAATTCAGCTTCCGAGCAAGTCGCAAACTTGGACGCCCTAAGTATCGACGGGCTGAATGCCTCGCATGCAACGGAAACCCGCGTCCCAGGTCTGACTCTTCCTGGGCAAGGTGCAGTACCGCCATCACCGTCCTCCTCTGGTAGCTCCGCGCCCAGCCTTGATTCCCCTGACCTTTATCTCAATCGCGAGTTGACTTGGCTGCAATTCAACTGGCGGGTGCTGGCCGAAGCCGAAGACAGCCGCAACCCGCTTCTCGAAAGAGTGAAATTTCTCGCAATCACCGCTTCGAATCTCGACGAGTTTTTCATGAAGCGGATCGGCGGTTTGAAGCAACAAGTTGTTGCCGGCCTGCACGAACTAACCGTCGACGGACGGACGCCTCATCAACAAATCACGGAATGCTATGCAGTGATTCGCGACTTCGAGCTACGCCAGCGCGAGGTCCTGAAGACGCTACTCGATCTATTGCAGCCGTTCGGGATCGGCATCGTCCGCTATGCGGAATTGCCTGAAGATGAACAGCTCGAGCTACGCGACCATTATTTCCGCAATATCTTCCCGCTGGTAACACCGCTCGCGATCGACCCGGCCCATCCGTTTCCGTTCGTCTCGAATCTATCCTTGAATCTGCTCGTCACCGTTCGTGACGCTCGCGACAGCGAAGCGTCGCTCGCCCGCGTGAAAGTGCCGATTGGCTCGGGGATTCCACGCCTGCTGCGGGTCGGTACCGGTAGCCGCTTCGTCCGCCTGGAAGACGTAATGGCGCATAACCTCGACCTGCTCTTCCCCGGCACTGAAGTCGCGTCATGCGAAACGTTTCGCGTTACGCGCAACGCCAACACGGAGCGCGACGAGGAAGAAGCCGACGATCTGCTCGCGATGATCGAGACCGAGTTACGCGACCGTCGCTTTGCGCCGATCGTACGGCTCGAAATCGCCGACGGGATGGACCCGGTGCGCCGGGGAATGCTGGCAGCGGAACTCGGCCTGGACGAGACGGCCGATGTTTTCGAAGGCAATGGCATGCTGCAACTTCGAGATCTCATGGAAATCGGCGCACTTGATTTGCCCGCGTTGCACGATCCACCGCATCATCCGATTGACCATCCCCGCCTTCACGCCGAGGAAGAGCGGAGCATTTTTCATATTCTGCGTGACGCCGGCTCGATCCTGCTGATCCATCCCTATGAATCTTTCTCCACCTCGGTCGAGCGTTTCCTGCGCGAGGCGAGCGTCGATCCGAAGGTTCGCGCGATCAAGATGACGCTCTACCGCACCTCTAACGACGCCGTGCTAATCGAACATCTTTGCAACGCCGCCCGTAATGGTAAGCAAGTCGCGGTAGTAGTCGAGCTCAAGGCGCGTTTTGACGAAGCTGCCAATATTCACTTCGCTTCCCGCCTTGAGGAATTCGGGATCCACGTCACCTACGGCGTCCTCGGTCTGAAAACTCATTCGAAGGTAATCCTGGTGGTCCGTCAGGATTACAACGGCCTGCGCCGCTACGCTCATATCGGCACCGGCAATTACCATCCGGGCACGGCACGGCTGTACGCTGATTTTGGCCTGATGACGTCGAACGACGACATCGGGCGCGACCTTACTGAATTGTTCAATTTCCTGACTACGGGTTATCGCCCCAAGCGACCTTACCGGAAAATTCTACCGGCTCCGGCGCTGCTCAAGCGCGCAATCCTCGACCGTATCGAACGCGAGATGCGGCTTCATTCAGTCGAAAACCCCGGCCTGATCCAGATGAAGATGAATGCGCTCGAAGACGTTGACGTGACGCGCGCGCTCTATCGAGCCTCCGAAGTCGGCGTGAAAATCGATCTGATCGTGCGCGACACATGTCGCCTGCGTCCGGGCCTTCCCGGTATCTCAGAAACGGTGCGGATCGTCAGTATCGTCGGACGCTTTCTCGAGCACGGCCGTATTTACTATTTTCGCAACGGAGGCGCCGAGGAGTATCTGATCGGCTCCGCCGACTGCATGACGCGCAACCTCGAGAGCCGCGTCGAGGTGGTCACACCAATAGAGGATCAACTTCTATGCCGCGAGCTGCGTGCGGTCCTTGACGTACAGTTGAAGCCGAACCGTTGCCAATGGGAGATGCAGTCTGACGGTTCATACATCCGCCAGGGAACGGCTCCTAACTCGCCCAGTTGCCAGCAATTCCTAATCGATTTCGCCGAGAAAAGCCGCCATCGCCGCAAGCGGATCCGCGGGTTCGCGCGGCGCAGCGCACGCAATATGCGTCCATAGAAGTGCAACGACTCGTCATCTTGGGGGTCAGCGATTGCTCAACCTTGAACGAGCATCTTCATGCGCCTTAACGGGATGTTTCGTGCGGGTGCCACCGTCCCGCTAGAGCAATATATCGGGACTTCTCGCCAACTTTCGACGATGAGGGAGCGGAAAAATCGTCTGTTCGATGCGCCCATCGCCGCAACTCTGATGTCTGATTTCGTTTGTCTTTCGGGTTAGCGCTGGTATAAGTTTGGGTTATTAAGATTCGCAGGATTTTGTTTAGCGGGTAGCCCTATGCGTGACGGCTGCCAAGTCCTTACCACCCACAGGAGGGAACTTTAATGGCTGACTACGATATTCAAATCAAAGGCGGTACCGTCGTCGACGGCACTCGCGTACCGCGCTATCACGGCGACGTCTGGATTAAGGACGGCAAGGTCGCGCAAATTGGCGGACGCGCTCCGGGCTTCGCGAAAAAGGTCATCGACGCGGACGGCATGATTGTGGCGCCCGGCTTTATCGATCTGCACACCCATTACGATGCTCAGATCCGGTGGGATCCTTATTGCACCATCTCAGGATGGCACGGGGTCACTTCTCTGGTGCTGGGCAATTGCGGCTTTGGCTTCGCTCCTTGCAAGCCGGACTTCCGTGAACGCTCGATGCTCACGATGACCCGTACGGAGGCTATCCCCTACGACTCGATGAAGGCGGGCATGAAGTGGGATTGGGAAACTATCCCTGAATACTTGGATTCGCTCGACCGCACCCCTAAGGGCATTAACTGTATCCAGTATATGCCGACCGCCTCGCTGATGACCTACGTGATGGGTCTCGAAGCGGCCAAGACTCGTCCGGCTAATGAGAAAGAGCGCGCCGAGATGGCGCGCCTGCTCGCCGAGGGTATGGACGCCGGCCTCTGCGGATTCTCGATTCAGCGCCTTGGCAAGGATTCCACGCAGGCCGATTTCGACGGCTCGCCGATGGTCACCGACACGATGTGTGACGAGGATATCTTCAACCTCGCGCGCGTGCTTCGTGATCGTGACGAAGGCTTCATGGAAATCACGCAGGGCACCGAGGACGTACGCCGCGACTTGGCCTTCGTCGAGACCTTGGCGGACGTTGCGCGGCGGCCGCTGTTGTGGCAGGCCGTAGTACCGACGCGTAAGGATCCCGAGATTCATCGCCGCAGCCTCCGCTGGATCGAGCGCAATCGTGCTAAGGGTCTGCCAATCTTCGGCCAGGCCGGCACCGTCCGCAGTGGTTTCGCCTTCACGCTCGAAAACTGGAATCTGTACGATGCCAGCCCGGCATGGCGCGCGCTCACAACTGGCACCCCCGCCGAAAAGCTCGAGAAGATGCGGAACCCCGAACTGCGGAAAGCGGTCGTTCGGGAAACGGAAGAAGCCGATCGGCGTTTGCGGGCGATTCAGGCTGGAGTCGGAGGCCATCCGAAGCATCTGATCGTGCAGTGGGTCGAGAATGTCGAGGAACTCGAGAAGTACGTCGGTAAGTCGCTCGGCCAAATAGGCGCCGAAGAGCACAAAGATCCGGTCGAGGTGATGCTCGACCTCGCAATCGCGACGAATCTAAAGGCGGAATTCCTCGGACCAAATCGCGGCTTTAATCCGGACTACATGGCCGAGATCATCAACAACTCGCAATTCACCTTCCCTGGGGTATCGGACGGCGGTGCGCATACCAAGTTCTTCACGGGCGGCGCATTCACCACCGATTTCCTGACCTGGATGGTGCGTGACGAGCAGAAGATTACGCTGGAAGAGGCTCACTACCGTATGTCAGCACTGCCGGCCCACGCGGCAGGCTTCAAGGATCGCGGCGTGCTGCGCGAAGGAAGCTGGGCGGACGTCGTCGTGTATGATTTGAAGGGCCTCGGCATCGAGCCCGAATGGGTTGGCGAAATCGTCCATGACCTACCCGGTGGCGAATGGCGCCGAGTGCAGCGCGCACACGGTTATCGTTCGATCATCGTCAACGGCGTCGAGACCTTTGAAGACGGCAAGTGCACGGGCGAAACGCCGGGCAAGCTCCTGCGTCACGGCCGCGCGGAAGCATAGGCAGCTTGATCTATAGCTGAGCGCTGAAACCAAGGGCGCGGGATTAGTCCCGCGCCCTTTTCATTTTGAATTTCAAACACGGACACTGTTTAGTTTGCTTCAATGCTTGCCGTGTACCTACGCCCATGAGCAATTTATCAATTGCGTGCGATCGGTAACCTTTAGATTCACTCCCGGTTCGGAAGCAACAGCACTGATCGTCCTCTGGAGCCATTCGCAATAAGAAAGTTTGTTTGGAGTAGGTGTCATGAATGCACAGCGATCCTTGTCCCAACGAGGGCCGGCACCGGCTCGGTATATGAATTCAAACGAGTCAGTATCGCCCGTGTCTGGCTGAACTAACATTTCACCGGACCAAAGGATCTCAATCTTGAGAACCTCGATCTCTTTCATTGCTAAGTATTTCCGCTCGACCGAAGCTTGCGGATGGCCTGTTCAACGCCAGGAAGCCGTTTCGGCATCGCGCCGCCCTCTTTTTCCGCATCTTGATATGCTTGCACCCGCGTCAGGAAATGATGCGAATGGGCGTTGCGAACGGCCGTGCGAAATCCCATGCCGTCTTGCGCCTGATTGACGGCAAACTTGACCAGCCGCAGCGTAAACGCGTCCGTTTGCGCGATTCGTTCGGCAAGCGCCAGTGTTTCTTCCTCAAGTTCGGCGCGTGGCACGACGATGTTCGCAAGCCCGGTCCGAAGTGCTTCCTGTGCGTCGATAAAACGGCTCTGGAAAAGGATCTCTTTGGCCTTGCGCGGGCCGACGTCCCACGGCGTCGAGAAATATTGCGTCAGGGAGGGCAGAAACATTGCGTCGTCGGACGCTACGATTAGATCCATTGCGGCCGCGAACATGTATCCGCCAAAGATGCAGTAGCCCTGCACTTGCGCGATCGTTGGCTTCGGCAAATCGCGCCACCTGAGGGTATTGTCGAGAAACAGCTCCCACGATCGGCGATGGCGATTCTTCAGGCCGCGCGTATGGACGTAACTCTTGTGGTCTTCGCGTTCGTCCGGCGTGCCGAGGTCGTGCCCGGAGCAGAAATGCTCGCCCGCTCCGGCAAGTATGATCACGCGAACCTCGTCGTCGGCATCCGCTGCCTCGAACGCCGCGTCGAGCTCCTTCAGTAGCTTGGTCGACTGTGCATTCCGGTAGCGCGGACGGTTGAGTGTAATCCTTCCGACTTTACCCAGCTTCTCGAAAATTATCGTGCTGTCCATCGTCTGGTCATAACACTTGCCGGCCTGCTTGTGCGAACTATTTCACTGTCGCGATCGGCGAGCGGCGCGCTATTGATCCGTGTTTTTCTGTAGCCGCCGATCAAGAATCCAAAGCGTCATGTCCCACGAGTTGCGGAGCCCAATCAGCAGCAGCGCGATCAGCGCAAACGCCAGCATATCCAGGCTGATAACTGCGTGCCGGTACAGACCGATGCCTGCCACAAGAATCAACAGATAACTGACTATTGGCAGTTGCGCGTACCAAAATCGATCTATCGCATCGATCGTCCCCATAAACCCGTGATGAATCATTCTGCGCCAGAGCAAAACGCAATAACCCAATCCAATCGCGCCGGTAATAACGAGAAGAAAGGAACACCACTTCCAGGTTTCGTCGGGAAGCGTCGAAATTAGACATACAATCAATATCGCACTGAAATGGACCACCGTCGGCGACAGGAACGCCCGGATACCCATCTGGTGCTGATGGGTGAAAGCTCCGTCGCTGATTGAAACCGCGACAAACATTAACCCTACTAACGTCGCGGAGGCAGAGCCGGTCAATGTGTAGAAGTCGTGCCAATGCTCAAGGCTGCCGATGAGCGTGAGGTCCATAATGGACTCATATTATACTTCTTGCGGTCAAATCCCTTCGAACTAGGTAATGAATCAAGTTTATTGGGCGGTCGCCTTAGCTTCCTTTCAAGGCCTGCCGCCGATCCATAACACCCGGCCGATCGTACTCAAGTCGTCGGGTTTCGCCCTGCTAGGTTCATACGCTGAATTATCGCTGCGGATCAGTAACATCCCATCGCTCTGCCGCTGAATTCGTTTGATGGCGAGCGTTCCTCCCGCGCGAAAGACGTAAATCCCATCATGGCGGAACCGGCTTTCCCGTAGATCGGCAAGTACAAGATCGCCCTCGTCAATCGTCGGCGACATCGCATCTCCGACCGCCTCGACCAGGAGCAGTGATCGCGGATCCGTGTTAATCACTCGGCGGAGCCAATCCCCGCGAAAACTCAAATAATCAACGATCTGCGAGCTTTGGATCGAGTTACGGTTGCCGCCCGACTTCAAGACATGATTTGGCATGATGATGAATTCGGCAGGTTCGGGCACCGCCACTGTCTCTGCCTTTTCTTTAGCTGGCGTTCCTTGCCCCGTCGCCAGCCATTCAACTGACACGCCCGCCGCTTTGGCCAAATTGACCAGGCTGATCATCCCGGGCTGGCCACGGCCTGACACCCATTTGTAGATGGCATTATCTGAAACACCCACAGCCCGAGCTAGGTCCGCCACTGATCCAAACTGCTGCATGATCAAGCGTAAGCGGCGGCGAAATTCTTCATCTACTACTGTGGTTGACATAATTTTACCACTGTGGGATAACACAAATAGTTAAGAGAATCATCAAACAGTTTAGCGCCGGTATGAAGAATCAAACGTCAGTTAGACATCAGGATCGGTATTCAGTGATATTCTCAGATAGTGTGACGACTTTTGATGACCTTTTATCCCCACCACGCCGATGGTTTATCAAGAAGCTGAGCGGGATGCGAGCGCAATCCAGGCTTTCTGTGCGTGTACGCATCTCAGAGGACGGGGCGGCTAGCAGTGCCTGTGTCTGGCGCGCAGGTTCAGATCCCCCCAATGAGCACTCGCAGTCGCCTTAGCTCGTTCGATGTGTCTAGACGCAAGGAAGCCCGCAGGAACCTTGCTGAGAATGGACAGACGTCATGGATACTGAGTTCCCGATCCGGGGACTCCAAGCAAAGGGTGAAGGAAAGTTCGCGCCTTCATCGAGTCCGCAAACGCTCAAAACAACATAGAAGGGGGGAGTACGCAGATGAGCGAAATGGCGATTCGCCGGTTCATCTCGATTGCTGAAATTCAGCAGGCTGTGGCCGCTGCTTTCAGTCTTACCCGAGCCGACCTGCTCTCGCGCAGCCGTGAGCAACGCGTCGCATGCGCACGCCATATTGCGATGTATCTTAGCCGCGAGCTGGCTCGTGGGGAGAACCGCAGTCCCGACGGAACGCGGACCAATCCGCCCGCCTCATATCCGCGTATCGGGATGGCATTCGATCGCGACCATACGAGTGTAATGCACGCGTGTAATTCGATTGGGCGCAGATACCGGTCTGATTTGCGCTTCGCCCGGATGGTCGATCGCATTGCCGGCGACGTTCGCGTTCGCGTGGATCACTCCCACGGAAAGGTGGCAGCCTGAAAATGGGTCATCAGGAGCTCGAAATGAAGCCTTCGGCTCTCGCCCTCGTCAGCGCATCCGGTTCTGGCGCGCTAGCCAATCGCACGCAGCCTCTTCGCGAGCCCGCGCAATTCCCCAGTGCCAGCGAACGCGGCAGCTTCCACTCGATCCCTCCAGCGAAAACGTCCGTGACCCGGCTCGAAAGGCCCTCGCTGCTGCAGGAATTAGTTGATCTAATTGGGCAGGATGCCGCGGCCAAGCTGGTCGATATCTTCGGTGGCACCCGGTTGTATATTCCCCATTCACCCCAAGACGACGACCTTTTGACTGAATCGCTCGGAGCGGAAGCGGCGCTCAAGCTCGCCCGTATCTATGGCGGCGATCGTATCGAGGTACCCAATCCAACGCCTCGCCGGGCCCGCATTCTGGAATTGCGCGAGACCGGATGCAGCATCGACGCGATCGCACGCAATCTCGGCTGCACGCGCCGCCGTGTGTTTCAGGTACTCGCCGAAGCCCGCGCCGCAAAAAGGAGCGCCTGACAATTAGCGCACGCAATAGCCACTCTCACAATCGATAGAGTGCACCCGATAATCAACTAGACTATCAGTCCAAATCCACGCCTCAAATTACGGGAGCTGATCGAAGCCCGCCCCTGCGGATGATACTCTGTCCGCTGGGGGCGGGAATCGGCTATCAGTGCCGCACTTCCTGCACCATCAAAGCCATCATGGTGTCAGGCAAGTATCCGTCCAGCCCGCGCAAGATCCGCTCGCGCCGATATCGAAGCTTGGCTTCGCTCGAGACCGGTGCCCGCCGACTGCTTAGACTCCTGTTCTTGTTGGGGATGGTGGCCGTAATCGCCGTCATTGGCCGCCAAGCATGCGCGCAGAGCCAGTCCGCCATTCCCTCGCCGCCGGTCAACTCGCCCGCGCAAACTGCACCATCGCCAGCCGCGACGATACTACCGACCGCGGCGGCCGCGCTCGGCGCAGCTGCGACACTCCCACAGGCTAATGACGTTATTACCTATCTTGGTGAAGTAGTCAGTTGGTATCGCGATCGTGACAAAGAAGCATCATTGGCCCGCGAACCAGCCGAGGCGTTGATTGCCGCTGACGACCGCCGCATAGCCGGCAATATCGTGAATCTGGCCTTCGACGCCGCCCGCGCTGCCGTCCCTATCAGCCATAATTCTACTCCGATCAGCGCGAATCACGCCAAAACTGCCGCCAAGAATTCGCTTGCGTCATCCAAAAATCCGATTGGCGAAGGCGATGACCTTGAAACCCTCGGGGCGAAGACGTCCGAGCTTCGGGCTCTGCTCGACAAGGACAAAATACAGGTAGCGGATCTTAAGGGGCGTCTGCAGCGTGCGCCCAGTCAAGATCGCACATTATTGCAGCAATCACTCGCTAACGCTCAGGCTCGTCTTCAACTTGATCAGTCGCGCCTCGACGCGGTCAGCGCTATTGCGGCATTCGAGTCGGGTGAACATATGAGCGAGTCAGGTTCACCCAACACCCTCGACGGTCAGATAGACGAGTTGCAGCGTTCGGTTGCGCCAGCCCTCGACCAGCAACAATCGGCCGCGGCCTCTACTCCGGGTACTTCCAGCTACAGCAATACAGAACCCGTCGGCCTGCTTTCAAATGTCCGTTTGCTAATCCAGTTGATGCGCAAAGAGGATGCGCTACAACAAGCGATCACTCAGACAACCGCTTTGCGTACGGCAGCCGCTCGATATCACGCGCCATTGGCCGAAGCCGCTGCCGATGTTTACGATCAAGCACTGCAAGTGGCAAAGGAAGCCACCACGGGTGACTACGCCACGATTCGCAAGAAGAGCAGCGAATTTCAGGCGCTCGCTGCTCTGCATAAGGCGATCGTTCCTGCGCTGCTGCCCCTCGCCAAGCAGGACGTCCTGTTGAATCTTTATGTCTCCAACCTCGAACGATGGCGCGGACTGGTCGGCGAAAGAATCAAAGATGAGCTCCGCGCACTCGTCGTGAGCCTCAGCGCGTTTGGCCTGCTACTCGCGATCGTCGCGGGTGGCTCGATCATCTGGCGGCAGCTGACCTTCCGTTACGTCCAGGACTTCCAGCGCCGCCATATCCTGATGCAGTTGCGGCGCGTCACCGTTGGGATCGTCGTCGCGCTCATTCTCATTTTCGGCTTCGCCAGCGAGCTCGGCACGCTCGGTACTGTTCTGGGCTTTGCCGCCGCTGGCATCGCACTCGCGCTACAAAATGTAATCCTGTCCCTGGCCGGCTACTTCTATGTCAGCGGCCGGTTCGGTATCCGCGTGGCCGATCGTATTCAATTATCTGGAATTACCGGCGATGTACTGGAGATCGGTCTTTTCCGGCTCACTATGATGGAACTGAGTAATGACGACTTCGGCTTGCAACCTACTGGCCGCGTCGTCGTCTTCCCGAACTCAGTCGTCTTTCAGCCCAACGGTAATTTTTTCAAGCAATTGCCGGGTTCGAGCTTTATGTGGAATGAATTGCGCCTGACCCTCACGCCCGATTGTGACTATCGGCTTGCCGAGAAGAGAATCCTGGAAGTCGTCAATGGCGTCTTCGCCCGCTATCGCGATACTATTCAGCGCGAGTCTCGCAGGGTCGAATTGGATCTGAATATACGATTCGAAATGCCCAAGCCCCAAAGCCGTATCGAGCTTCGCAC
>DATKPK010000103.1:0-8000 GCA_035524095.1 Binataceae bacterium (SeqCode)
ATCGAGTGGGCGGTCAAGGAAGCGGAGCGCGCCGCCAAAATGGGACTCGCGACGGTGATGCTGCCAGCATGGGTGGACGATCGTCCTTTCAATTTGCCGGAGTGGGACGCGTTGTGGGCGGCAGTGCAGGACTTGAATCTGGTCGCCAGCATGCATCTGAGCGGACGCGAGCCGTATGGAATCGCACATGGGCCGGGTGCGGGCGGAATCAACGTAGGCGTAATCAAGTTCGGGATGTACGACACGGTGATGCGAATTATCTGGGGTGGCGCGCCGATGCGTTTCCCGAAGCTGAAGTGGTCGATGGTCGAAGGCGGGATCGGCTGGATCGCGTCGGTATTGCAGTTCATGGACCATTGGTGGGATGACCATAAGGGCTGGATGGAGCCGAAATTGCCGGAGACGCCCAGCTTCTATTTCAAGAGGCAATTCTTTGCGACCTTCGAGGATGACCGTGCGGGCGTGCTGACGCGCGATATTATCGGCACTGAGAATTTGATGTGGGGCTCTGACTATCCTCATACGGAAGGTGTCTGGCCGTTTTCGCGGCGACAGGTCGCGCGCAACTTCGCTGGAATCAACGATGCGGATACACGCAAGATGGTGCATGACAATGTCGCAGATGTGTTCGGCTTTCCGGTGAATTGAGGCAGGCGGATGTCGGTATCGCTCAAGAACAAAGTCGCGATCGTCGGCGCAGCAGATACTGAAGTCGGTGTCGTACCAAATCTCAGTGCGACGCAGCTTTACGTCAAAGCGGCGAAGCTAGCGCTCGACGACGCGGGGATTACAAAAGACCAGGTCGATGGACTAATCACCTGCGTCTCATTCGTGGAACCGTACATGTATCACGCGGAGATGATCGCAGAGTATTTGCAGATCTTTCCGCGCTACTGCATGACGGCGCCGAGCGGCGGCGGCACGACGATTGCGATGATTCATCATGCGGCGTCGGCGATCGTCACGGGGATGTGCGATACGATCCTGATGACGATGGCCGACAGTCAGCTTTCGGGACTGTCGCGCGACAAGGCGATTGAGGCGATGTCCGGCGCAGGGCATCCGCAGTTCGAGCGGCCCTACGGTCCGCCGATTCCGGCATTCTACGCATTGCTGGCGCGGGCGCATGAGCATGCATATGGCACGACGGCGGCACAGCGGGCGGCGGTTGCGGTCGCATGCCGGAAACATGCGTCGATGAATCCGGAGGCGCAGATGCGTAAGCCGATCACGATTGATGATGTACTTAATTCGCGCATGATCGCCGATCCGTTGCATTTGCTGGATTGCTCATTGGTGTCGGATGGCGGCGCCGCGATTATCATGACGTCGGCGGAGCGAGCGCGCGATTTTCCCAAGAAACCGGTTTATATACTCGGCGTCGGCGAAGGCCATTCGCACGAGCACGTGAGCCAGGCGATCAGTTTAACAACCTCGGCGGCCAAAGAGGCGGGTGAGAGGACATACGCGATGGCCGGGCTTGGGCCGAAGGATGTCGACGTCGCCGAACTTTACGATTGCTTCACGCCGGTGGTGATTATCGAGCTCGAAGACCTGGGCTTTTGTGCGAAGGGTGAAGGCGGAAGCTTCGTTGAAAATGGGCGAATCGAACTCGGCGGCGAATTACCGATCAATACGCATGGCGGGCTGCTGTCGCATTGCCATCCGGGGCAGCCGGGGTCGATGTTTTCAGTAACAGAGGCGGTGCGGCAGTTACGCGGCGAATGCGGGCCACGTCAGGTGGACGACGCGAAAATAGCGCTGGTGCATGGGCAAGGTGGAATTATGTCGACGCATTGCTCGATGCTGCTGGGAAGTGAGCAAGTCTGATGGCTGCGCCAGTCAGCAAGCCGATTCCAGTGCCGACGCGGGAGACCAAGCCTTATTGGGAAGGCTCCAAGGCGCGTGAGTTAAGGATTCAGCGCTGTGCAGCGTGCGGCAACGCTCAGTTTTTCCCGAGGATCTATTGCACGCGATGCATGAGCGATCGCGTTGAATGGATCAAAGCGTCGGGGCGCGGGAAGGTGCTGTCGTATACGGTAGTTCATCGGCCAGTGTCGCCCGCGTTTGCGGGTGAAATCCCTTACGTCGTTGCACTGGTGACGCTGGATGAAGGGCCAACGATGATGACGAATATCGTTGGATGGGAGCCCGAGCAACTCAAGATCGGGATGCCGGTGGCGGTCACGTTTGAAGACTGGACCGAGGAGATCTCGATCCCGAAGTTCCGTCCGTTATGAGCCAGGTTTAGGAGATCGCTCTAAGAACGAAGCTCGGACCGACTAACTATGAGCCGGGGCGTGGTCGGCGAAGAATCGCCTCGAGCTGTTTTATATCCACAGGTTTAACGAGATGCTCACTGAAGCCAGCGGCGAATGAGCGCTGGCGAGCCGATTCGTGGCCGTAGCCAGTGATGGCGATGAGGCACACATCCTTGAATTCGTCGAGCGCTTGAACCCGGCGCGCCAGCTCGTAACCGTCGACGACCGGAAGTCCAATATCGATCAGGATAAAATCCGGCTGGAAGCTGGCAAGATTGTCCAGAACCGACTGAGCGTCGAGCAGAGCGATAGTGCCGAAACCCGCGGAATCGAGAATTTCTCCAAGCATCTCAGCAGCGTCACGATTGTCATCCACAATCATGACGCGAGGGCGAGGGTCGTCGTGCGATGTGGTCAATGGTCGCCGACCTCGAGCGGGTGCCGAGCGATACCGGTTACTGACATGCCAAGAGTGTTACGCGAATCGACCATTCCCGGTTACGGGTGCACTATAGGCGTTCGTGCTGCCGCATAGAAGTTAAGTCTCACATAAATCCGCCCCCTAGACGTGAAAAAGGGCGTTTGACGCGAATCTGCCGCTCGGCGCAATGAAATCCGCACGCCATCTGTTAGTAAATCAAGCAGGAGCTTGTGTGCAGATGAGGACATGGTTACTTGAATCGTGTCGCGCGCCCGTTCAAGTTAGGTAAAATTTAAGTGAGACGTTCCATCATCAATAGGACGAACAGCCGAATTGAGTGGACCATCGGAGGTTGAGGATGACGCAGACGCAGGTGATGGGCCATCTGGCCGAAAAGATCGGAATCAGCAAGAAGGATGCGAAGCTGACGCTCGATGAGTTGAACAAGCTCGTCGTTCGCGAGCTGAAGAAGGAAGGATCGATTCGCCTGGCGGGCTTGGGCATCTTTCGTAAACGCAAGCTAAAGGCAAGGGTGGGAAGAAATCCGGCGACCGGCGAGCAGATCAAGATTCCAGCGAGGACGCGTCTACGCTTCACGCCGGCCAAGGCCTTGAAGGAATCCGTGCTCGGCGTGGTTGCTGCGACTACAAAAGCGAAACCGGCGGCCAAGGCAGTCAAGAAAAAGGCTTAAGCGAGCTAGTTGAAGGAGCTCGGCTCAGTTTCGATCAACTGGCCGAGCGCGAGCAAGGCGCGCCGCAAGCTCGATTTGGGCTGTCCGTTGGGCGCTGGCGAGTGCCCGGTGTTGCGGCTGCATCTGCAATAAACCCCGATGGGTCGCTTCGACGCAGTAATCGTTGGAGCGGGTGCGGCGGGCCTCATGTGTGGGCTCACGGCTGCGGGGCGGGGTCGTAGGATCTTAATCCTAGAGCGCAACAGAGGACCAGGCGCAAAAATTCTTATTTCCGGCGGCGGGCGGTGTAACTTCACTAATCGCGAAGCGCCGCCGGAACGTTTCCTCTCGACTAATCCGCACTTTTGTAAATCGGCGCTGAGCCGATTTCCGCCGCAGGCCTTTATCGCGATGGTTGAGCGGCATCGGATTGCGTATCACGAGAAGACGCTCGGTCAGCTTTTCTGCGACGGTTCGGCGCGTGAAATCCTAACGATGTTGTTAGATGAATGTGCAGCGGCGCGGGTTGATCTGCGCACCAATGTGCAAATCAACGAGGTGTCGCACGATGGACGGTTTCGTGTTGTGACGTCGCATGGCGACTTTGCGGCGCCGAAGCTTGTGCTGGCGTCGGGTGGACTGTCGATTCCAAAAATAGGAGCGAGTGGATTTGCCTACGATATCGTGAGGCGCTTCGGCCTGCCGATTATCGAACCAAGGCCGGGACTCGTGCCTTTTCGACTCGCGGGTGACCAGCTTGAGCTAGTACGGCCGCTGAGCGGCAATACTGCAGAAGCGGAAGTATCGTGTGGCCGCCAAAAGTTTCGAGAGAGTGTGCTGTTTACTCATCGCGGGCTGTCGGGGCCGGCGATTTTGCAGATATCTTCCTATTGGCGAGAGGGTCAGACGATCGCGGTTGACCTAGGGCCTGATCGAGATGTTGAAACTTACTTGAAGAAGCGCAAGCGGGAGCGTCCACGCGCGGAATTGAAGACGCTGTTGGCAGAAATAATACCGGCACGAGTCGCGGAAGCTTTTGCCAGCGGCTATCCGGCAACTGGGGCAGCGAATTTGTCCGATCGCGTGATTGCGGGAGTGGCGGAGCGTCTCAGGCGCTGGCAGGTGACGCCATCGGAGACCGAGGGATGGGCGAAGGCGGAGGTGACAGTCGGCGGCATCGATACCGCAGGGGTGTCGTCCAAAACGATGGAGGCGCGCGGCGTACCGGGACTGTTCGTGATTGGCGAAGCGGTGGACGTTACGGGATGGCTCGGCGGTTACAACTTTCAGTGGGCGTGGTCGAGCGGGTTCGCCGCCGGGCAGGCGATCTAGTGCCCACCCGGCGAAATCCTAGATTGGCGATCAATATTTTCAGATTAAGTTGTAGGCGCGGGCGACGTTCTCGCCGAGAATTCCGCGGCGTCCCGACTCGGTCATCGGCTTGACCATCTCGGCCAACTCTTCGAGATAGTTACCCGGATGGTCGGGATGCGGATAGTCGCTAGCCCAGAAGAACTTGTCTTCGCCGACATGGCTCATCAGGCCCGCAATGGTGCGCTCGTCGGGGTCGGCCGAGATGAAGCACCGTTCCTTGAAATAGAATGAGGGCTTCTCGCGCAGGCGGACGGTCTGGGCGATGGTCGTGCCCGTGAAGATAGCGTCGCTGCGATCGAGAAAATAGCCAATCCATCCGGCGCCGGATTCGAGCACGATGACCTTGAGCTTTGGAAAGCGATCAAACGTTCCGAGCTGGAAGAAGGTCGCGAAGGCGTGCTGAACGCCCTGGCCAGCAAATAGGTCGTAATACCACGCGGCCCAGGCGAAATTATCGTAACGGTGATGGACGCCCCACGAGGGAGGCTCGATGGTCGGATGGATCGCGAAGGGGACATTGCAATCCTGCGCGACGGCAAACAACCGATCGTGTGCGGCGTCGCCATGCGGACGGCGGGCGATATTGAACGGAGCGACGAAGGCGCCTTTGCATCCGTCCTTCACCGCGCGCTCGAGTTCGCGTGCTGCCTCATCAGGATCACCGAGCGAGAGATGGGCGACCGGGATGAGCCGTCCACCAGATTCGCGGCAGAAATCGGCGATCCAGCGGTTGTAAGCGCGGCAGTAAGCGCCTGACAGCTCGGCGTCCAAGGTTTCGGCTTCCCACAGGAGCCCGATGGTCGGGTACAGGAGCGCCTTGGCCATACCCTCCTTATCGAGCAATTGCAGGCGCTCGCGCATGTTCATCGTGCCGAAGGCCGCGCCCTTGAGGTAGGTATCTTCGGGCTTGGGTTTTGTGTAGCGCAGTTCATCGGCGCGGCCAGCATTGATGGCGGCTTGGCGGCGGCGGTGCGATTCCTCGATCTGCTTGCCCATCCCGCCGAGCGTGCCTAGCTGTCCCTGTCGGGTCATTTTGGCGCGGCGGCCGTCGACTTCGAGATACTCATAGCCATCGTCGCCGACTCTGATCCGGATCGCACGGTCGCGATATTTCGCTTCCATGTATTTTTCCCAAAGGTCGGGTGGCTCAAGGATATGGCCATCGGCGTCGATCACGAGGGCTTCGGCGGGCATAGGCATAGCGGGTTAGTCTCCTAAGATGCTTCGTTACGACACTGCGCTGTCCGTGTGCTGAACGCTAGAACAGGGCGAGTGGATTCACAGGCGAGGCGGTACCGCGCCGCAAGATTAAAGGGGCCATCACGAATTGGAAGGCGTAACGATTGTGCTCGAGGCAGGCCGCTGACAGCGCGTCGAGATCAGCATTGTCGATCAGGTGAAGGCCCATTTTGACAAGGACGCAGGAATGGATCGGCATCGCCAGATTCTTGCCGTAACCACTGGGAATCACGTCGCTGACACCGTCGCATCCGAGGACAGCGATCTTGCGCTCGTGCAGCCATGGCAGGCATGCGGCGTCGAGGCCAGCGAGGCCGTCGTGCATGGCATCCCAATGTCCTTTGCTGTTGCGGCGAGCGAGGCGGCCGGTACGAATCAGGAGTACGTCACCTTCGTCCACTTTCACGCCATGATCCTCTTCGGCGGCCTCGAGATCCTCGGGAAAGATGTGGGTGCCGGGATCGAGCCATTTGGTCTTTTTGATCTTGGGAATATCGAGCAGGACGCCGCGGGTGATAATGCCATCGGCGGCGACGTCGATAGCGCATTTGCGTGCGCCGTGAGAGCCGACCTCGCTGGCAGCGAAGCCGTTATACATCCTGCCCTCCCAAAAGACGTGACAGAGTGCGTCGAGATGCGTATTGGCGAGGCCGTGCGGGGCGATCGCAAAGTAATCGGCCGAATAGGGGAGCGGCAGTACGTCATGGGCGTCATGACCAGATTGCGCGACGAGATGGGTGACAGGAGTGGGATTATCGGGTCCAGGAATCGTCGCCAAAGGCTGGGCGAGTGAGACGATCACGCCGGTCTGAACCAGTTTCGCGGCGGCGGCGCGCTGCTTGTCGGTGATAAAATTCAAAGCGCCGCGCTGGTCTTCCTTGCCCCAGCGGCCCCAGTTGCTGACTTTCTCGAAGATGCCGATTACTTCGTTTTCGCTCAAACGGTTAGCCATCAAACTTTTCCTCACGGGTTAGGGTAGAGCTTGTATTGCGGTCTTGCGCTGAGGGCTCGAGGCTTGCTCAGAACACCGCCAAAGGATTTACCGGCGATGCAGTGCCGTGCTCAAGAATCAGCGGCGCCATCGTGAACAAGAATTCGTAACGATCGTTGTGGGCGGCGGCATTGGCGAGGGCATCGAAATCAGCATTGTCGATCAGGTGAATGCCCATGATGACGAGGGTGCCGACATGGATGGGCATCGCGATTTCGTTCCCAAACGCGCTGGGGATGACATCACTGACAGCGTCGCAGCCGAGTACGGCGACTTTGCGATCGGAGAGCCATTGCAAGCAGGTCGCGTCAAGGCCGGGCAGACCTGTTCGGCGTACATCCCAAGGACCTTTAGCCTTGCGGCGCTGATGGCGTCCCGTGCGAATCAGCAGGACGTCACCCTCGTTGACGTTCACATGATGGAGCTTTTCGGCGGCGTCGAGGTCATCGGCGTCAATAGCTTCGCCTGGCTCAAGCCATTCGACATTCTTGAGTTTGGGGATATCGAGCAGGACGCCACGGCTGACGATACCGTCGCGAGTGATGTCAATTGCACAACGGCGGGCGCCAAACCGTCCGACTTCGCGCTCGCTGAAGCCGTTATACATCTTGCCTTGCCAAAAAACGTGGCAAAGCGCGTCAAGATGCGTGTGAGCCATCCCGTGAGAGGCGATCGAGAAATAGTCTAACGCGGCGACGCCGGGCGCTCCGGCACTCAACATCATATGTTGGACAGGCTGGGGGTTTTCCGGACTACTTTGCGTCGCGAGCGGCAGCGCGAGTGAAACGGTCTCGCCGCGCTGAACGAGGCGCGCAGCGGCAGCGCGCTTGTGCGGGGTGATGTAATTGAGAGCTCCAAGCTCGTCTTCCTTGCCCCATTTGCCCCAAGTACTGATTTTTTCGAAGACGCCCTTCACTTCGTGGGCGCTCAGCCGGGTAGCCATCGCCACACCCTCCTTATTTATAGCCGAGACGTACAGGCTCGCACTGACGCCTCTACGGTGGTGTAAAATAACGGACTCCTCAGTCCGTGATTCCCTGTTGC
>DATKPK010000104.1:0-28218 GCA_035524095.1 Binataceae bacterium (SeqCode)
GGTATCCTGGTTGAAGGAGCTCCAGCGTCATGTCCTACCGGTCCGTCCAGTTGCACTCCCGCCGTTGGGCCTCAAATCACCAATGTAACTATCTCTTATAACGTCGTGACCAATAACGACCTCGCCTTGTCGGATGAAACGTGTCCCGGCGCCCCCGTCTTTGAGCAGGACGATTGCGGCGAAGGGCTTCATCTCGACGGCGTCGCTTTTTCAACCGTTTCTTACAACCTCGTCAATTATAATTCCGGTGGAATTCTCAACACCGACGAGACCAACAGCAATCACGACAACCTGATTAGCTTCAATCAAGTCTCCAACAACGATGAGGATTGCGGCATCACCTTGCCTTCGCACCCGCCGAATGGAGACCCGGCCAACAGCGGTTTCGCTTTCGGCGTCTTTCACGACTCGATTATAAGCAACCTGATTGCCTACAACCTCGACGCAGGTGTCGGCATTTTCGCTCCCACCCCTGGGAACGCATCCTATAATCACTTAATCGCTGGTAACCGTATCATCGGTAATGGCAATCCCGGTGTTACCTACCACGCTCACGCGCCGGGTACCAACCTCAACGGCACCGCTATCGTCAACAATATTATTCAGTACAATGGCGCGGATCCGGAACCGGGAGCGCCCGCTGAGGGAGCCGGACCTGCAGATCCGACTGGCATCGAAATTTTTGCCAGTAACGACACTACCACCCCGGCTGTCGCACCACCAATCGATGCTCGCATCGAAGGTAATAACATCAATAATGAAACCAACGATATCTGGGTTGGCGCTCCCAATTGGGCCAATTGCAGCGCGCTCTCATTGACAGCTCAATGCTTTGCCGTCTCGGCTAATTTGAACAATCTCACCGGCGGCAATGTTGGTGTCTACAATACCGGCGACCCAGGCAACGTCATCGTCAATGCGACCAATGATTACTGGGGATGCCGCTCTGGCCCGGGGACTTCTTACTGCAGTTCGGCCGAGGGTAATGTATTGACTACTCCATTTCTTAATTCTCCAAGCTTCGTCATCGGTCTGGCCTTGCCCTGATCAACTGACGATCATCTGACTATCCGGCATGGTGGCGCGTCTGAGCTCAGGCGCGCCACTTTAGTATTTCGAAGTTCTTTCGTGATACCAGTACCTGGTCAGCTTCAAAGCCTGGTGAATCCGTCGGTACTCCACTGTTCGGAGCCAACTCCGTTATGGACGAAGAATAACCCCTCCGGATCGTATTTTCGCTTGATCTCGATTAGTCGCGGGTAATTACTACCCCAGTACGCGTGCTGCCAATCCTTCTCGAAGAAATTGCTCTCGCTCACGTAGGCACCACCGTGCGGCGCGACTGAACGTAGTTGATTCACGCATTGATCGATACGCTGCGCGGCTTGCCGGCCTTCCTCAACCGATGGCTCACGGCCGGGGATTCCCGGATATGCGGGTCCTTGGCCGTTGGCGACGATCGCCAGGGCGAAGGCGGTAAGCACAGCCGGATTGGTCGCCGTATCTTTCGCGAGCGCGATCGCGTCGGATGGCGCTCCTGCAAGTCCTTTATTGAAATGCAGTCCTATGTCGGAATACCGAGATGCCGCAAACAGCGCATCGGCAAGCCGCTGCTGCTGCGCGGCATCCTCAAGCAGCGACGCCGGGAGCCAAAGTGATTCGTAGCCCCACCAGAAAATACCGCACTCGCCGGTGTTTCCCTTCCACCACATGTTGTTGGGCTCAGCCCCCGGCCGATCGTCGAAGGCGACCGCAGGCTGGTAGATGTCTGCGAGTGCATCATCAAACAATGCGCGCATGGGATTGTCATCTCGGGGGAGTACGATTTCCGGCCAATCCTCGCTCCACCACTGCGCATCCCACCGATGTCGTGCCGGTATGCATCCGAGGGTTACCGGCCATTGGACCGAATATCCATCCGGCGAACGTTTTGCCCAGTCGAGAAACGGCTGCCAGGCTTTGCTCAACTGGTCACGATCCAATCCGTGTGACTCCATTTGGATGACGAGAGTATTAGAGGGATTCAGGTGCACCTGCTCGCCCCAATGATCGTTGAAGAGATTCTCTCGATAGAACCTGACGAACTCACGAATCAGCCGCCGGTAGGCATCCTCGGACCCCGCTTTGATGGTGAAGGTGGCGACTCCGAAGAACTCAGGAAGATCGTGAGTACGCAGTGTCATTTTACTCACCACCCCGAAAGTTCCGCCGCCGCCACCTTTCAGCGCCCAGAACAGATCGGGATTGGTACATGCGTTCGCGATGCGAATCTGGCCATCGGCGGTGACTATTTCAGCTTCCAGCAAGCTCCCTGCTGCAGTGCCGTAGTGCTTCGAGTAACTTCCAAAGCCGCCACCTTGGACCAAACCCCCGAGGCATACGGTCGTACATCCGCCGCCCTGAACGTATCTCCCTCCCTTGGTCGTAACTGCGTCGTAGGCCTGCATCCCGATCGTTCCGGCGCCAACGCTCACAGCCGGCTGCGGCTTAGTCGTGCTCTCGCATCCACTCGGAACGAAGGCATCATGCATCGTGATTTCGTGCATGTGCCGGGTCCAGATCAGCAGCGAGTCGGGAGCGTTCGAGGTTCCCTGGTAGCTGTGGCCACCGCCTTTGACCACGAGGCGCAAATTATTTTGGCGGGCAAAGTTTACGGCCTCGGCGATGTCCTGGGCATTCCTCGCCGCGACTGCGTAAACGCTTGGCTGGGTAGCCCACGCCTCAACCCATCCGAGCGATTGCGTGAGTCCAGGCGTATCCCCGATGTAATAGGGATTTTTGATGTTCTTCGCCAGCAGCGCGGCTGCGGCACTATCGGGATCGGTTTTGAGAACCGAAAGGGGAAAGCTCACCCGAATCAAATTGCCGCCGACTGCCGCATTGAGTTGCTTCCACGCAGCCTGCGACGGCCACGCCGCATCCGCGGGGCGGCACCGATGGAAACTCGTGTCAGCCCATAGTCGGCGAGGCAGCACGGTCAGAAGCGTCACCGATCGGATTGCTTTCAAGAATGTCCGTCTGTTCATCCAGGCCTCCCCCGAGAGCGCTAGCTTGGATCACAATGACTCAAACCGAACCTATAACACCGATCGCCGTCGAAGCGTTGGTCTTGCCGTTACACCACGTGACTAGCGTCATCAACATGAACTAACTGAACACGGGCTGACGAAGCGATCGCCTGGCGCATGCTCCTGATAGCGTGCACTTGCGATCTGGGTTTCGGCAAAGACGAACGACAGAGAAACTCTGTCTAAGGAAAGCGCTGAGCCTCTAAGGATCGCGCTGGTCGGTGTGATCGCGAATCGCGGTGTGGCTCATCCACGGGGCGGTGCCCGTACCTACGACTGCCACGACATCGCCGCGCGCAGGCCGGATAGCGGCAAGCTGATCTGCCACTGAACCGCCGCCGCTAGCGCTTATTATAACTGGTTCGGGCCGCATGGCCGAAGATGCGGGACTCACTTGTATGACGTAAGGCCGTGTTCCTACAAGAATTAACACGGGTGCTCCGGCGGCTTGAGCAGTCTCTTGAGCGGTCTGATGATTCGCATATCGTTCGATCACCCGTTGCACGTAGGTATCCGTCTCCGCGTATGGCGGCACGCCACCATATTTTTCCACTGCTCCAGGTCCCGCATTATACGCGGCTAGCAAAGCCGGCAATCCCTGCAGGTTGGGAGTTCTTGCAAGACGATTGCGCAAGTAGTCAAGAAAATCAGCGGCGCCCATTAGGTTGGCGACCGGGTCGAAAGGATTGAGTACGGAGAAAGCACTGGCCGTGGTCGGCATCAGTTGCATGAGTCCGAGCGCACCTTTGGGTGAAACACTCAGAGCGTCACCGCCGGATTCAACCTCCGCCATCGCTTCAAGCAGATCCGGGTCGATGTTGTGCATCCGGCCGACTGTCGCAAAAACGTCTTTCAGGTATGGCGGAACCCCGTTGGACTGAGCTCTAGCCGCAACAGGCGTAAATAGCATCAGCAGGATTGGCAAAGCATTCATCCGCAAGCACCGCGCGCTGCTTTTCCTGACCGAGGATAGATATGCTTGTACGACCCGCACCCGTCATATATTAGGCGAATCGGCAAGGCACGGAAATCTCACCGAGCCTATTTGATAGCGTCGCATGGCCATCGCCGCTGACCGACGGCAGAGCTCCGACGATCGACTTTTCCGCCAATCATCTCAAGTCGCAGCAAACAAGCTAAGTGATGAGTCGATTAATGATTGGTATCGTGACGAGGCTCACCACAGTAGTGAATGCGACTGCAGTCGCCAGCAATTCGGTGTCGAAACCGAAGCGGTCGGCAACAATGAAAGTGAATAGTTGCGGCGGCATCGACGCCTCGAGCGTGGCCGCGTGCAAATTAAGATGTGAAAGCCCAATTGCCTTGCCGACGAATACAACGATGATTGGCGAAAGCCCAAGCTTGACTATCAGCAGCGGCCACCACTTTCTAAAGTCGTCGAAGGATCGCCTGAGCACGGAGGGTTTTAGGGCCATGCCGAGAATCAGAAGCATCAACCCGGATGCGGACTCTCCCAGCAAATGAAGCGCTGTTAAAACAAATTGCGGTAACGGAACGCCAAGGACTCGAATCACAGCTGCCGCGAGAGCTGACCAGAGAAGGGGAAACTTTATGATCTGGGCAAGGGTTGCTTTGATCGAAGTCCTGCCGCCGTTCTGGTAGGACATCGCGAGCAATGAGCCGGTAATAAGGTCTGACGAGGTAACTGTGATCTCGCACAGGATCGCGATCTCGGTTACGTACAGCAACTGTTCCGGAAATAGTCCGCGCAGCAGCGGCATTCCAAGGTAAGTCACGTTGCCAAAGGCGCAGCCGATAACCAGCGAGCTCTTTTGTTGCGGGCTTACCGCGAAGTATTTGAACACTGCGAGAGCAGTGCCAACACAAGCCGCGAGGCCTATCAGCATCACCAGCGGAACCTGCCACAAAACCTTATCGACCGACGCCCCGTAGATCACTTCTTCAAGGCGGGGAGTAAGACGTTGAGCACCAGGCTACCGCATTGCCGGCGAGTAGAATCGATATCGAGCGTGGGAACCAGACGATAAAGCGCAGCGCCAACACCGGCGATAGCGGCGAGTGCGAGAAATACGTTCAGCATCGATTTGGTTGTCCACCCATCCTGCTCACCTCACAGTCCGTCGCTGAGATTCATAACTTGCTGATCCGGTGGTGCGACCGCTTGTATCGATCAGTCGCGGAGCTTAATCAAAAGCACCCCTCCGTAGCTCAGTCCACGCTCGCGAACATTACTTGTGAAGTAATTGCGGGAAATTTGCGGAGTGGTGAAATTGCCTTCGAGGCGGGAACAACGTCGTTGACGTTCTTCAACCATCCGCCCGGAGGGTACCATGTCAGCATTAGAAGATGTCCGAAAGAGCGTTGAACAAATCGCGGCGGCCTCGGCGAAGGGCGATTTCGCGCCATTCATCGCCGCGCTGGACGACAACCTTGAGGTCTTCGACCACGTCGCCTATCGGTTCGAGAGGAAGAACGAGTTCCTCGACTATCTAGGCAGCGTAATGGGTGGTGCGGAGTCGATGACTTTCGCATTCCATCAGCCGTCGTGCCGCACGTTTAACGAAGACACGGCGATCGTGAACTCCTACGATCGTGCCGCTACGATGCCAAAGGGCGGCGGCGCCCCAATTGTCGCATGCGGCCGCACGACTCTGGTGTTGGTCAAAAAGGGCGGCGATTGGAAAATCGTCAGCGCACACTTCTCACCCTTACCGAAGGAATAACGAGACTGCGCGGGGCGGTCGTCAGGCCGTCCCGCTAGAGTCCAAAGTAACATTCACTCAAGGGGCTTGTGCAATGGAAGCAACTGAACAAGACTCCCGCAGCGCACGAACCGCCGCGCTGATGGATCGCTTCAACGCGGTTTTTCTGAAACACGACCCAACTGCTTTAGGCGAGCATAATCGCCGAGGATTGCGTCATCGAAAAGATCAATCCCACGGCCGATGGCGACCGCTGTGTTGGACGCGAGGCGTACGTGGCCCTCTGGAGCGAGATTGCGACGGCGCCCGCTACTCGATTTGAGCTTGAAGAGACCTCCGCGATGGTTGACCGCGCAATTATTCGTTGGCGGTTATGGAACGGTGATTCGAGCTCGCGGCGTGGCGTTAATCTGATGCGAGTGCGCGACGGGCTGACTGTCGAGGCGATGGGCTACGTGAAAGGTGCCTAGCCGATAGGCGCGAATCGGCAAATTTTTCCGACGGTCGATTACCTCCGAGGTAATCGACCGGCTACATAATCGGAGCTAGCGTTATGCTTATGGATATTCCGCAGAACGGAACTGCAGTTGAACCGATCGGAGTAGGCCCTCTGTTGCGGCGCTGGCGCGAAGCGCGCCATCTGAGTCAGCTCGAGCTCGCATTAGAGGCCGAGGTTTCTGCTCGTCATGTGAGCTTCCTCGAGACCGGCCGCGCTGAGCCGAGCCGCGAGATGCTGCTGACGCTTGCCAATGTGCTTGACGTCCCCTTGAGAGAGCAAAATTTTCTGCTGCTAGCAGCAGGTTTCGCACCAATTTATGGCGAAACTGGACTCGATGATCCGCGGATGGCGACGGTGCGCACTGCAGTCGAGATAATTCTTAAGAATAATGAGCCGCGCAGTGCCTACGCGCACGACCGTCATTGGAACATCGTGATGGCAAATCAAGCGTTCATCAAATTCTTGAACATTGCTCTCGACAAGCCGGTGGTGGGTCTGGAACCGCTGAGCGTTGCGGCCGCGCCTCGGCTTAACGTACTGCGCCTGGTTTTTGATCCGGAAGCAGCGCGTAAAGTGATCATGAACTGGGAAACGATCGCGAAAGCGCTCCTGAATGAAGCGTATCGGCGGCTGGCGTGGGCGCGCGACGATGTTCTGAAGAATCTGATAACGGAAATCCTCAGCTATCCCGGAGTTCCAGAGCGCTGGCGGGAGCCCGATCTCGACGCTCCACGTGAGCTGATTCTGCCTACCGAACTGAATCTAGGTGGGACGGTCGCGCGGATGTTCAGCACGATTACCACGCTGGCGACACCTAACGATGTCACGTTGCAAGATTTGCATATTGAGGCGTTCTATCCCGCCGACGCAGCCACCGAGAAGTTGCTCTCTTCGCCACCGTGGGCCTGATGACTGCTAACACCGATATCACGCTGCGCGATGCGCGCGAAAATCTAGCACTGGCGTACGACCGCGACCAGTGAGCGCGCTATGGACAATGCACTCGACTGCGAAACCTTGGCGCAGCTCATTGGGCGTTCTCGATCCGAATCCTGAACACGGCTCGGAAGCGCTCGCCCGCATCAACAAACCGCAGTCCGCTGCCGCTAGTTAAGGCGCTCGTCGGCGCCGTCATCGGTTCGAGGGCTAAATAGTCTTTGTCTTTGGGAGCGTAGACTTGCGCATAAGGAAACCCATCGACCAAATCGACGCTGACTGTGCGTCCAGCACCGGCGACTGCGAATGAAGCTTGACCCTGCATTAGAGCAAAGCCGTCGTCGAAACTCATTTCACCCAGTTGCGCGTCGAATCCGCTGGAAGCTTCTTCGTCACCTGCCGGAATTCCGCGGCTGTCGAGTACCAGCTTCCGCATCGCCGGTAATTGCAAGTGCCATTTGGTGCGCGGAAGCTTCGGAATGCGGAGATACGGGTGAAAGCCGAAACTAATCGGGACAGATACGGCAGAATCCGCGGCGATTGTCGTTGCTATAGTCAGGCTATTTGGTTGAATAGTTACCTCCAACTCAACGCGATGCCGGAACGGGAATATGGCAAGAAGATCACCGGACGACCAATCGAGAAAAGCCTTCGCGAAATCCTGTCTCCGTTCGCTCACTGCCCAAAGGAGTAACGGCCACGGTACGCCATGCATCGGCAGCCCATGCTCGTCAACATGGATAAGCGGCGATGACAAATTGAGCGACACCCGCTGCCCGAGCACACTATAGTGCGATTCAGACAGTCGATTTGCCCATGGATAGAGAAACGGGATGCCGGCGGTGCTCCCTTTTTCTGCAGCAACCTGGAGGTCCTCGACGCGTCCGAGCATCTCCACGCCTTTATGACGAAGTGAGGCGCCGATCATCCCGTGAGCTGGAAGAAAAATCGCCTCAAGATCACCTGCGACGAGTCTGATGGTGGTTGGGTCGTTCAGAAAATCTTGTAAATTTGAATTTGGTGCCATACAAAATTGCAGAGCTGGCTTAAGCTAATGAATATGCAATTCTTGCTAAACAAGTCGGATTCGAAAAACACGTTCTCTAAGAGCCGCCGCTCGACGATAGCTTCTTCTCCATCACGAAGTTAGGTAGCTCAACCCCGCGGCGTGCGACAATTTGCTGCATCTTAACCAAGAAGCCGCAGTGCTCGAAGAAGTTTTTCGCCGTAATGCTCACTTCCGCAAAGATGCGCTCGATTCCCGTTTCGACTGCCTTAAGCTCGATTGCTTGAAAGAGTAGGCGCCCGATGCCGTGTCCCACCGCATCCTTATGGCAATAGAACATGTCGAGATGGCAATCCTGCTCGAGCTCGGCGAAAGCGATCACCTGGTCCTCTGCTTCTGCCACCAGAGTACAGCGCCGAACCATTCGTGAATGCCAGATATCGGGATCTGGAATCTCCGGTGCCCATGCAAGAAGCTGCTCTTCGGAGTAATCGTTGGAATTGATCGCATGGATCGTTTGGTAGAACAAGCGAACAATAGCAGGGGCATCACGGCGTTCGTAGGTTCTGATTAGCATCGAGCGCACGTCGATGATTTTATTGGAGCGGCTCCGAGCAGCACAGCAATCCTTATCCGCAGACAGCCGCATTTTGGCGTGCCTAGGATTTCGCGAGCATGCTCAACTGTGTGAAGGTTTCCTCGATGCATGACTTCATGAACTCCACGTCGCCAAGTTCTGCGCTCTGCCTGTGCGCTCCCGCCTGACGATCTGCTCCTTTTGCGCACCGAGATCACCGAGCAAGAGACCGTCGATGAATGGATCGCGAATCTTGAAGAAGGCGCGACAGTCAGTATGGTAGCAGAAATCAAAGACGAAATAGCCGGCTATGCGAGCCTGCATCTTGAACAGGCGCGATAGACCCGCAGAGTCTGCGAGATTCGCATACTCGTTGGCGTTTTCTGTCGAGGCGTGAGTCTCGGCCGACAACTCACAGGTCAGATTTTTCGACTTAGACAGGTGCGCGGACTCAAGAAAATGGCGGCGATGATGACCCCCGATCAGTTCAGGGCGCGTGCTGCGTTCGACAAGAGAGGCTTAAGTATAGGCTCTATTGCAGGATTGGGTTACAGATCGGAAAGGTCAGCCACGTGATCTTTTAATCCTGAGTCTTGACCTCGAGGGGCTGAGTAATCAGGTTACGACCGGATAATACTTGAGAGTGCTCGATACTCAGCTGCAAATGCCAGTATTCGCTACGCCTCTATCACCCGAGACACTATTCTTGCGCGTTCGACGTGACAGCAGGCGCATCAATGGCCACGGCAACATCGTTCGTACCAACCTAAGGATAGTGCGAAGGTGCCAGCGATCAAAACGCCAAGCGGCTAAAAAGGCTTGCCTCGCCCTTTGTCTATCGCGATCGTCCAACGCTACTAACCCTTCAAGGCCAAGCTCGCTCACGTAGGCTTGCCGCATTGAATGAATTAGCTCTCCCGCACGCGACTGATAGCGACTTCGAATGCGCCGCTCAAATACCGGGTAGTCATTGGCGTATTTGCGCATACGATCGGTGACCGGAGTGATGCGATAGCGAACCAATTTCTCAGAAACGAATATAAACTCGCCGAACTCACGCGCGCGCAGCCACATATCGACATCTTCATAAGCCCGCCGATAATCTTCGCAGAAGCCTCCGCAGCGTTGAAATATCTCGCGTCTCATAATCACTGTACTAGGTAAGATCGGCCACCAGCGCTTTAATAGCTCGTCCATCGAGGGCGCGTGTCGCAACGGCTCGCGAATGAACTCTTGTGGCTGGGTTAAACCGTCTTCGCCTACGGCAACAATATCGGAGTAGGCGAGCACGGCATTATTCTTATGTCGCAGTGCGGCACAGAGTATCGCGAGTTTCGCCGGAAACCAGGCATCGTCAGCATCCAGGAAGGCGAGCAGCTCACCGGAGGCACGAATGGCCCCAGCGTTACGCGCTGCGGCCAATCCTCGATTAGGCTGAGTAACCATCTCGATGCATTTGTCGTAGTTCTCAAGGATGTCAGCAGTCGCGTCCGTGGATCCATCATTGACGGCAATTACTTCGATGCTTCCGGTATAGTCCTGAGATAGTACACTTCCGATGGCTCGAGCGAGTGTTGCAGCCCCGTTGTAGACGGGGATGATCACCGAAATACTATTTGCTGGCAAAATCAGACGCCTTGGCGTCGGAGCCTAGATTCAGCGGGTCCGAGCAATCCTGGAGGCATAGATAATAGTCGTCGCAGGCTTCCTTGACACAACCAGGATCCCTATCGGCCGGATCGTCGCCGGAGGTCGCCTGACAAAGAAATACATCTGAACTGAAGTCGGAGCGGCATTCGCGCTCGCATGAACCTAGCGCATTCGAAGGAGCGGCACTTGCGACGGCGAAAATGATCGCTGAGAACAAGACCAGGCGCACGATCTTAGGTTCACGGTGTAACTTCATTCACTAAGCCCAAAGGCCCCGCCAATAGCGACGCCTTATCTTTCCCCGACAGCAAAGTACGGATTGCCATCGCACACTTTAGAAGTCTTGTCAGCAAGTCCAATATCCATGCCACGCACCCACTCGTGAGTACTTGTGGAGCGAGAGGATGAAAAAGACAGTCAACTTGGCAAGGATAGAGCCGATACGAGTGGACTAATCGTCATAAATTTATCGTTCTATCGAAGAGAATTCCCGAAAGGAGTTCGCTATAATTGGCGCGAAGAGCTTTTCGTCTTATCATGGCGATTTGCGTTGGTCCTTGCCGTCGAGAGCCGCATTTTGCATGGACACATTGAATGAAAATACACCGCCCTCATGAGTGTATTGGCATTGTTCCAGAAGGAGCTTAGAACGATCGTAAGTGCGGCCAGGCGTCTTTCAGCGATCTACGCTTTCAGTTGAAGAAGACCTAAGTCAGTCTGAGCTGAAGATGACTCTATACGGTGCACTCGCCCCTGTTACTTTTGTTAGTTTGATCAGGGTAGGTTTAGAGGTAGCAGGCAGATCGGTATGGAATTTCGATGAACACCGCTTGGTCCGCGCTGATCATTGACGATGATCCAGGAATCAGGCAGTCGGTGCGTTTGTGTCTGGAAGCAGATAACTCCACGGTTTTGACCGTTGGGACAACTGCCGGCGCATTGGAAGCACTCGAGCGGGGCCATTTCGACGTAGTTTTCCTCGACCTCTGGCTACAGCCGGACTCGGGATTGACCGCCCTGCCAGAAATTCTGCGCTGCCAGCCTGGCATTGGCGTTATCGTTATCACGGCATTTGCCTCTTTTGAGACTGCGGTCGAGGCGATGCGACTCGGCGCTGTCGATTACCTCCCAAAGCCCTTTACCCCTGACCAGGTCCGCCATGCCGCGCGCCGCGTGGTAAACGCCAGCATCCTGCGCCGGCAGCTATCTGAACTTCAGGATCGACTCGATGAAGCTGAAGGCGAGGTAACTTTCGAGACCCATAATGCGACTTACGCCTCGTTTCTTCAGACCGCGTCCAGGGCTGCGGTCTCTGACTCCGTCGTGCTGCTGCGCGGTGAGAGCGGCACCGGCAAGAGCGTGCTGGCGCGGTGGATACGCCAACAAAGCAAACGAGCCGAGAAGCCATTTGTCACGGTTCATTGTCCGATGCTTTCCAGCGATCTCATGAGCAGCACCCTCTTTGGCCATAAAAAGGGGGCCTTCACCGGCGCGATTGCCGACACGATAGGCAAAGTTGAGGCGGCTCAAGGTGGCACGCTGTTCCTCGATGAGGTTGGAGATCTAACCCCAGATGCCCAGGCTCGGCTCCTGCGCTTTCTCCATGAGCGGCGGTATGAACGGGTAGGCGACGTCACTGAGCGCAAAGCTGATGTGCGGCTCATCGCGGCCACCAACAAGACCCTCGAAGACGAGGTGAAGGCGGGGCGCTTCCGCGAAGATCTGTTCTTCCGTCTCAACGTGATTTCCTTGAAACTGCCTGCGCTGCGCGAAAGACGTGAGGATTTACTTCCACTCGCGCGGCAATATCTGCACTTCTTTGAACGCCGTCAGGGTCGTTTTCAGCTTGTTTTCTCGCCGCGGTGCGAGGCGGCCATTTTGAATTACCTCTGGCCGGGCAACCTGCGCGAATTACGCAGCGCCGTGGAACGCGGCGTGATTCTGTCACCCGCCAGCATACTAGAACCGGAAGACCTTGGGCTGGCGGCGGAACTCGGTGACGAGGCAGATTCGGTGCCTGCTTCAAATCGCTCGAGGTCGGGATCCGCGGTGCCGGGGCTTGGCGAGGATTGGTCGATCGCGGAGATCGAGCGCGAGCACATTGCCCGGGTAGTCGCCCGCGTCTCGTCATACGAAGAGGCCGCAAAGATTCTCGCGATCGATCCGACCACTTTACAGCGCAAGCGTAAACGCTATGGCCTCGCCTGATACTCGTTACGGCGAAAGCGGAGGCGAAAGTCGAGGCCGCTGGCGAATCCAGCACCTGCAAACGAGGTTTATCGTCGCCGGCGCGCTGATTGTGATGACCACGATCGTTTCCGGCCTATGGAGCGCATGGACCTTCGCGCGCTTGAGCACGGTTACCGGAAGGACCTTGCAGAGCAGTCACGAGATAGGCGACTTGACCGCCACCCTTTCCAATGCATTGGAACGCGAAGACGATGCCTTCCTGCTGGCGATGAACGGCCAGCCCGATCAAGCCCAGTTGAAGCTTCGCGCGGAACGTGAGCGATTCGACAATACTTATGATCGGCTGGTAACGACTCTCTCAGAACCGGACGAGAAAAGCGCCGCAGCCGCATTGCAAGAAGATGCCCGCAAGTACCGGGCCGCCGGCGATGCGCTGTTGGCGATGGCAGGCCAACAAAATGCCGCGATCGGTTATCAGCAAAGCGTAAACCCAGCCCTCCGCTTGGCCGTCGCGGATTGCAGCAGGATTCGTGAGCTGAACTTTCGTTCCATGCGAGTAGCCGCAATCGAGGCACGCGATGAGGCCCACGGCGCCACGATCATGGTCATAGCGATATCCGCCGTCGCGCTGATTATTTCGACCATCGTCGCGCTCCTGCTGGCCCGTTCAGTGCTGTACCCGGTGCGGGAGCTTAGCAGTTCAGTCGAAGCACTTCGACTCGGCGATTTCGATCGGCGCGTGCGGATCATCTCGGCAGACGAGCTCGGCCAGCTCGCGATCGGGTTCAATCGGATGGCCGAGGCTCTTGCGGCCTTTCGTCAATCTAATCTCGGCGAGGTTTTGCGCGCTAAAGAAACCCTCGAAGCAACGATTGCGGCGCTGCCCGACGCCGTAATCGTAATCGATCCTGATGGTCAAATCGTGGCTCGCAACCCGCTTGCGAAGTCAGTACTCGCGGCAATCGGAGCGGCGCATGCCCAGTCGATTGAGGACCTGCCCTCGCCGCAGACCATATTCCCAACCCTGAAGGCAGCGCTCCGAGGCGAATATAGTAATGAAACCCGCGCGGAATTCGGCCGTGCGTTTTCTGTGTCACTCAACGGGCGCAACTTGAAATTCATGCTCACAGCCGTTCCGATTCCGGAGTTTTGGAAGGGCAGTTTCGGCGCGGTGATGATTCTTTATGACGTTACCGACTTTGCCCAACTGGATGAACTCAGAATGGAACTGGTTGGGGTCGCCTCGCACGAGCTGAAGACACCACTGACCACTCTGCGAATGAATCTGATGATGATGGGCGAAGCCGCCGACCAGTTCATGCCGCGTCAGCGAGAGATGCTTACGGCGGCCCTGCTTGGATGTCAGGAGCTCGCAACTACCATTGATGAATTACTGGATTTGACCCGGATTGAGTCCGGACAACTGCGGTTGGCGCGCGACCCGATCGACCTCTATAGCGTCGCCAGACGCGCGATGGGCTCGCTGCGCCAGCGGTTTGATGACGCCGCCGTGACCGTACGCCTCATTCCAGAATACGGGCGAGCCGTGATTCGTGGCGACGCCGCCCGCTTAGGCATGGTCTTCAGTAATCTCTTGAGTAATGCTCTGAAATATACGCCGCGCGGCGGCACCGTATCGATCAGGCTGATGCCTGATCGATACGGAACCGCGCCCAATGGCCGCATTCTGCAAGTTGTTGTGACCGACACCGGACCTGGCATCCCTTCCGTATTTCGGGAGCGAGTCTTCGATAAGTTTTTTCGCGTTGAGCAGGCCACCGCGGCGGGCTTGGCAAGCAATTGGGGTTCCGGCATCGGCTTATATCTCTGCCGTCAAATCATCGAAGCTCACGGCGGCAGAATCTCGTGTGAAGCCGGAGAAAGCGGATCAGGGACCCGCATTGTCATCGCTCTACCCTCCGACGGCCCACTCCTGAACTGATACCGGCGGTATGGTTTTCTCATTCAGCCACACCGCGATGGCACCAATGTCCACAGAGTTGATACCTCGGTATAAATGAGGTTCACACGTGAGTACTCTGCTCAGACCTCTTGATTTTCACCAGTCGTAGAAAGTTTCGAACCGGTCTGGACGGCTTAAGCCTGCTGCCGTGAAGCGTCCATGAGACCTCTGCCACCAGGATGTCACCATCCGCCGTAACGGCTATCCCGTGCGGCGCGATTAGCTGCCCTTTGCCTTCACCCTGTCCGTTGTCGCAAAGCCTCGTCTGTAATCTGCCGTCGAGTGAATAAATGCTGACACGCGGACCCATACCCGGCCGGTTCCACGCTTCCCAGAAATCGTACAAGCCCTGCGTCCACCACACCGAACTAAGCTCGCCGATATAGCACATCTGTTCGGAGCTGCGCGTGTCGATACACATCCCGCACGGCATCGCCATCCCCCTCCAGATGTGCTCCAACTTTCCGTTCGGAGTGAATATCTGCACGCGATTATTGTGGCGGTCCGCCACATAGACATAACCGTCACGGTCGGTGGCGATATTATGCGGAAGGTTGAACTGCCCCGGGTCGTTGCCCGGCTCGCCCCACGAATAGAGCAGGCGGCCATCCGGCGCATACTTATGTACCTTGGGATTCAAGTAGCCGTCGGAAACGAACAGTTCGCCCGTGTGCGGATTGATGGCGACGTGAGTGCATTGATTAAACGGCTCGCCGCTCATCGCCTTGGCTGGTTTGCCGCTGACGCCAATTGTGAGCAGCACCTTTCCATCGTTGGTGCACTTCCTCACGGTGTGATCATAAACGTCGGTAAGCCAGACGCTGTCGTCGGGACCGATCGTGATGCCATGCGCGCGGGGAAACATTTGCTTGTCGCCCCAGCTATGAAGGAATTTGCCACGGCTATCGAGGATAACGACGGGGCTGTCACCGCGATTGAACATGTAGACATTCCCTTTGGAATCGACCGCGACACCGGCGATATCATAGGTCCACTTGTTCGGCATCTCGCCCCATTCTTCGACTACTTCGTAGAGGAAATTACCGCCCCCAGTCTGTAGAGCCATTTGTTACCCTCCTCTTCGTCCCGAGCCTTGAGTCATTCACGTGGCCCGTCGATGTTGCCCCCAATTCGCTCGACCGCTAGTCGCCTCGTGCTGGCATCTCTCACGTACTCGATGGCCGACGAATAGTCGAGCGCCTCGCGTGCGTTCGCCCAGGTTGACGAACTCTGCTCGTGCCTGTTGGAGAATTCGGTCGCGAAACGTAAAATCGCGAGGCGAGGAAATTGATGCGGGTGGCCATTTCAAAATCGGTGCGGACCCTACAGGCCAAATCCTGGGCACCTTTTGTAGACTGGCGAGGTTGCCCCCACTGTAGATCCCGCGTAAGTAGTTGATTTCATTCAGCGGAGAGGTGGCCGAGTGGTCGAAGGCACCAGATTGCTAATCTGGCGTACTGGTAACGGTACCGAGGGTTCGAATCCCTCCCTCTCCGCCAGGATAAAGCGTTGATCCGACCGCTCAATGGAACATACTCAGGGCAATCGGAGAGCAGCGCCCATCAAGCCTTGCTCCTCCATGGGGAGTGGGTTTGAATCTGAAGCCAAGGAGTGATCCCGAACACAATGCAACCAAGCGAACGGAACGGCGCAGTTCAGCAAGCGATAGGGGAGTTTTCTCCCGACATAATCTCTCGCCTTGGATCGAACCATCTAGACTGGCAGCACCTGACGGGCGGTCCGCGATTCGATTACCCGATCGACTACTCGGTGGCGGTAATCCGCGCCGATCGTGATTCAGGCCAGATCGAGTTCCTGGCGAAATGGGCACCCAACTCCTACTGCCATTATCACAGGCACTTGGGCCGAACGTCGTCGTGGGTTATTGAGGGCGAGCATCATCTGGTCGAAACGACTGAGACGCAGATCCTCCATAAGACGCGCAAGCCCGGCTTTCGCGGACAAAGTCCTGCGGGTGAGATCCATATGGAATATGGCGGGGCTGTCGGTTCGACGGTTTTGTTCCTCTGCGAGGCCATAGACGGAAAGTTGTTCGATATAGTCGCGAAGGACGGGGCCGTGATCGTCACGGCGACGCTTGATGATTTCGCCTCCGGACGCCTGCGCTGAGAAAATCGCGTTAGCGCCCGGGCTGCTCGTCGCAAGCAGCCCGGGATTCTTCCAATAGCCAGCCCGTTCCGAACCGCCAACTGTCGGGCGGCGCTCTTTCGTTCGGGGTTGTATAGCCGACATCATTTCGAGTTATCGTGGACCTCTTATTGAGGGCTACGGAGGAAATCGAAATGGCGGGAATACTGGACACTAAAGTCAGCTTGATCACCGGCGCCGGTTCGGGCATCGGACGTGCGACGGCCAAAATCTTCGCGCGCGAAGGCGCCCGGCTCGTGCTCGCCGATGTAGTGGAAAAAGGCGGCCTCGAAACCCTGGAGATGGTCAAGGCGATCGGCGCCGATGCTATTTTCCTCAAGACCGATGTCGCTAAATCTGCGGACGTCGATGCGGCGGTCGCTAAGGCGATTGCGACGTTCGGACGGCTCGATTGCGCGTTCAACAACGCCGGTATCGGTGGGGCAGGACGGCTGACTCACGAATATAGCGAGGAGGAATGGAATCGGGTTATCTCGATCAACCTTACGGGAGTGTGGCTCTGCATGAAGGCGGAGATTACTCAGATGCTCGCGCAGGGCGGCGGCGCGATCGTCAACACGTCGTCAATCATGGGACTAACCGGCGCGATTCGCGTTCCCGCTTATACTGCGGCGAAACACGGTGTGGCGGGATTGACGAAAGCCGCGGCGCTCGAATATGGACGGCATGGCATCCGGATCAACGCAGTCTGCCCCGCGCCAATCTATACGCCGATGCTAATGGGTGCTTTTGAGAAGCGCCCGGACATGGAAGAGCGCTACGCGCGATCGGAGCCGATGAAACGCCTGGGACAGCCCGAGGAAGTCGGCGAGGCAGTCGCGTGGCTATGCTCAGATCGCGCTTCCTACGTCACCGGGTTGCCGATGCCGGTCGACGGTGGCTATATGGCGCAATAATTTTGTATCTATTGAGGCCTGCGAATTATAGTGACGCCAACCCAGGGTCCTAAACCCGTCCAAATATACCCTTCCCGGTCGTAGAGTTGTCTTTATCTCATGCGGGGCTCAATAATATGACGATAGCCACAGGCGGTTAACAAGCTCGATGTCGTAACCAATAGTCAGTTACCAAATACGATGCAGGGGATAGTCGAATGATCAAATCAGTCTTTCATATCAACATCAATGTGACGAATTTCGAACGTTCGCTCGAATTCTATAAGATGGTCGGCTTCAAAGTAGTATTGGATATCGGCGAAGGGCCCAATAAAGGCAATGATGTCGGCTTGAATATCCCGAATAGCCTTGCGCGAGCGGCCTTGCTGGCTCTCAGCGACGATCCGCGTGCGACGCGAATCGACCTGATCGAGTGGAAGCAACCCCATACGCAGGGAGTGCCATATCCTCACCTCTACCACGCGGGTGCGGCACGCATCGCGCTCTTCACCAAAAATATCGACGAAGAGTATGCACGGCTCAAAGCGAACGGCGTCGAGATGGTTTCAGAACCGGTTGTGATAAAATTTGGTAATAAAGCGGGGGCCAAGTTCTTCTGCTTCAAAGATCCGGATGGTACTTTCCTCGAACTGATCGAACCCTTTAACGGATGATCTTTCGAGATGCCATACCATCCTTCATGCGGATGAGACTGACTATCGCAACGGCTCGACGATCGTCAGTCAGTCTTTACAGGTCCTCGCCGAGCGCGAACGCTTTGATCAGATGATGGGCAATTGCGATCGGCGGCGGTACCCGTATGCCGTCAATCTGCCTGCCAGTCGTGATTAGCTCATGCGCGGTCTCACGCTCGACCCAGCGCACTTCGGCAATCTCAAAATCGTCAGCTTTGGCCTCGCGGCTGACTGCTTTTGCGAAGCATCCGATCATCAGCGATGACGGGAAAGGCCACGGCTGCGTCGCATAGTAAGTCACTTCATTCACTGTGACGCCGGCTTCCTCCATCAGTTCGCGGCGCACCGCCTCCTCAATCGCTTCGCCTGGCTCAACGAAGCCTGCCAGTGCCGAGAACATCCCGCGCGGAAACTGCTTGCCGCGCCCAACCAGGCATGCGTCGCCGTCGATCGCGAGCATGATCACCACCGGATCGACGCGCGGAAAATGCTCGGCGTTGCATTCGCCACATAGCCGCCGATAGCCCGCGTCCACCAGCTTGGTCGGCGCGCCGCAGCGCGGACAGAAACCGTGCCGCTGATGCCAATCAATCATCGCTTTGGCCTGCGCTATGATCGCACCATCGCTGATCGATACGGTTTGCGCGGCCGTGCGTGCATCTCGAAAATAGCCGAGTCGCGCCAGTGGCCCGCTCTTTATCGCCTCACCGGCGGCCGACACATCCAGTGCAAATACTGCCTTCTCACCGTCCAGCCCCAGAAAGACCGACGGCGCCGCGCTATCCGTCAGCGCGTCCGCAACCTCCGGATGCACCAGGCCAAGCGCCGTTGTACCGGTCGTCATATCTTCCTGAAACAGAAATGGCTCCAGCCGCCACAGTGGGAGTATCAGTGTAGAGGGGTCGTGCCTCTTGGACTCGATCCAGTTCGCGTCCGTGCGTTTTTCGCTTGCGCGATTCAGGGGATTGCCGGCAAATGGAATCATTCAGCTTCTCCAAGGGACATTACTCAGTTGCGGATGCTACTGGCGGAAGCGGGTTCCGGGCGGTGGCGGATTTTCCGGCGGACCCGCGAAGCATTGTGCGATAGCCATCCATGCCGTCGCGGTTGGCCCGCTGATTTTCAACGACGTGTCGGCGAGATTTCTAGTCTGAGCAACCACCTGGCAAAACTCAGTCGCCGCTCCTTCAATCAAATCATCGGAAGCCTGCTGCGGCCATTCCCATCGTGCGCCTGAGGGGGCGGTCAAACGGACATTGGGACGAATACCTGGTGGTTCAATACCGCGATTCGCGAACGTCCAGCCAAAAGTGTTAATTCCGATGATTACGATATTCTTGATGCGGTCATCATCGGCACGCGTCTTCCCGCAAAGATCATAGACCGCCTGTCCATGCGCCCACGTTTCCATCAGCCGCGCCGATATGCTGGAAAGCACGCTCATATCGGGACCGAACCATTTCACTCGGCGTTTCGGATCGGCGGCGGCGAACCGATCGGCCATCTCACGATAGTAGCCGCGCCATCGGGAAAGCAATTCGTGGTTTTTGATCCCGCCGAGCCACTCGTTGGCCGCGTCGAGCCTGCGCCCGCCCTTGCGCGATGCCTCCGCCATCGCGCGGGCGAACGCAGTAAATGCTTCACCGCCCTGCAACGATAGATCAGCGGCGTAGTTGCCAACATGCAGGTGTGCGACGAGATCGTTGGGTGTCCAATTCTTGAATTGCGTTGGACGCGCCCAGTCCGCGTTACTAAGGGTATCGAGCAAGGCGAAAAGGGCGTCGCTTTCGTCACGGAAATCCAGGGCTTGTTCGACCATAGCCGCATCGTACCCACAGTTCGTCCATTGCCTCAACCGGTGGCATACGCGAGCTTAGCAGGAACATGCCCCGAATCTCGGTAAAATGCCGTGCAAACAGAGAATCGAAGCGGAATCGCGCCGCCCGCCGCGAGTGCGGAGGCCTCGACATGGGTGGCCAATGCAGCCTGTCATGATTACTCTAAATAGATAGTCAGAATTCCGGAGCATTAGATGATAAAAATTAGAAAGGCCAACGGACGTGGACATACTCAGTTCGGCTGGCTTGATAGCCGTCACAGCTTTTCTTTCGGCGATTATTACGATCCTTCTAATATGGGATTCTCGGTTCTGCGCGTGATCAATGAGGACGAGGTCGCGCCCGCGACCGGATTCGGCACACACCCTCATCACGACATGGAAATCCTGACCTACGTTACCCAGGGCGCCGTTGAACATCGCGATAGCATTGGGACTCATGGCGTGATTCCGGCCGGCGAAGTTCAAATTATGGGCGCCGGCACTGGTATCCAACATAGCGAGATGAATCCGTCGCCGTCGGAGCCGCTTCGCCTGCTGCAAATTTGGATTCTGCCGAAGGCGCAAGGACTCAAGCCGCGCTATGAGCAACGGCCGCTGCCGCAATCCGATCGCGAGGGCTTTGCTCTGGTCGTCTCGCCTGACGGCCGTGACGGTTCGCTCACCATTCACCAGGACGTCGTGATTGACGCGGCGACGCTGAAAAAGGCAGCGACCGTCACCCGGGCGTTGCCGCCTTCGCGAAGGGCCTATGTTCAAATGGTCCGTGGGGGTGTGACGCTGAATGGCATCCCGATGGGACCCGGCGATGGCGCGCAAATCGCGGACGAAAAGCAACTAGCGTTCACCGCTACCGACGACGCCGAATTGCTGCTCTTTGATCTGCCCTGATCGGCCTCAAAACGGCTAGGCATTGGTCCTTTGGCGCGATAAATTGCCAAGTTGGTCGCTAATGAGACCTGCCGCGACGCCTGCCGGTTTGACCGGCAGGTGTGCACTTATGGCAGAATGCAGCGCTATCGTGGGCAGCCCTATCAGGAGGATTGATCCGATGAACCGTGACTTCGAATTCAGACAACTTCTGCGCGCCTATCGTGCAGGCATCATTGACGAAGCGACTTTTGAGGCCGAACTCGGGGCATTGGAGCGCGGGACCAGCAACGGCAACGGCGCACGCGGTTTTGAGGCTCTCGGCAAGACCTACGCCAACGAGCGTGAGGCGGTCGCCGCGATGCTCGACCGTATCCGTTCCGGCGAAGCCAACGGCGAAAAGGCATTTTTGGCATGGGCAGCTCAGTGCAATACCGAATGCATTCGCAGCGGTATCCGCATCATCGCCGAACGCGAGGCTTATCATGCGCGCATTTTCGAACGCCGTATGCGTGACCTCGGCCTGGAGTGCAAGGCCGAGACCAGTGAGCTTGGCCTCGAGTTCACCGCAAAGCTGGGCGACGCAAGCATTTCCGATAATCAGAAGCTTCTTTATGTGACTTCTTTTGCTCCCGACATCGACGCTTTCTTCAAGCCCTTCTCAGAACTGGCAGAGAACATCAAGGAGGACCTCGAGAGCAAGGAGATGTTCAAGCTCTATCTTCAGGACGAGATGTCAAGCGCCAAATGGCTCGAAGCGTCCTGCAAGGCATTGAACGGCTCGGCTCCGGCGTTGTCCACACCGGCCCCATCGAGTTCAGTTAACGCTTTCGTCTAAGCTGACCAGCGCTCTGATTCTGTAAAAAGCGGGAAGCTTTGTCTTCCCGCTTTTTCGTTTTCGCCTGCTTGAACCTTATGGCATCGCCGCGTTCGCTAGGATAATCTCCCGCCCTTAGAAAAACGTCTCTTGAGGGGGTTTTCCCATGTATCGCACATTTCGCCCGGTATTCAGTCTCGGCTTGGCCGTTGCACTCGCATCGTCGCTTCTTCTCGCTGGCTGCTCGACGACCGTTGAGAGCACTCCCGCCGCCGCCAAAGCACTGGAGCAAGGACAGGCACTGCCGCCTGCCGTAACCGGCTTTCTCGGGCCCGACGCCGCCAAACTCCAGCCGGGTGGTAAGGGTAAGCCCGCTTTGGTCTGGGTCAACCCCAACGCACAGTGGGCCCAATACACCAAGATCTACCTGAAGCCAGTTGAGTTCTGGGCGGCTGAGGATTCCAAAGTATCGCCTGACGATCAGAAGGTTCTCACCACCTATTTTTATAATCAGCTTCAGACTACGCTCGCGAAAAACTTCACGATGGTCGATCAGCCCGGATCCGGTGTCCTCGTCCTGCGCATCGCCCTGATGGACGCGACGACCGCCACTCCCGGCCTGCGTACGATCTCAGTAGTTGTGCCACAGGCTCGCATCCTCAACTTGGGGCAATCCCTCGCGACGGGCAGTTACGCCTTCGTGGGGTCTGCTGAAGCGGAAATGATGGCAACCGATGGCGCCACTGGTGAACTCCTTGCCGAGGCAGTTGACCAGCAGGCAGGTGGCATGGGTATCAAAGGTGCCGCGTCGTTCCAATGGGGCGATGCCGAGAACGCCATGGATTACTGGGCTCAGACAATTTCTGATAGGGTTCTCGCACTGCAGGGCCGCACTCCCGCCCAGAGCTAATCGAACGATGCCTGGCGGCCGTGTTTGAGTATAGCCACCAGGCCTAAGCGCCGAGCGAAATGGGGCGCATGCAGTCAAGCATGTGCCCCATTTCCTTCCGATACAGAAATGATAGTTGATGTCCGTATTCAGCTAGTCTAGCTTCCGTTCACTTTTGTGCTTGGCCTGGCTGAGCTCGCCATCTGTTTCGCATTCGTCATTGCCTGCCAAAACGTTTAGGAGCACGTGATCGTGATCTATATCACTTGCATAGTAGCCGCTCTGACCTTCGTATATCTGGTCAACGCGGTGGTCCGGCCTGAGTGGTTCTAATCAGTCAGCATTCCCTCTTCTCAAGTTCATAATCTCGGGAATGCCAGCACCTGTCGAGAACGTGCTAGCGTTCTCTCTTTGAGTTAATCAAGAACCTTGCTCTTCGGCTAGCCGGAACCGTTTCCTTGCGCTTCGCTAACACGTAAACTGCCGAAGCCTGAGCATCGATGAGGTTGTAGCTATGTCTTCCAAAAGCCCAATCATCGCAGCACTCGACTCGCTTACCGCCGAGATGAGCTTGCTCAAACACCCTTTCTATCAGCAATGGACTGCCGGCACCCTTCCGCTGGCTCGGCTCCGCAACTATGCGGTCCAATATTATCAACACGTCGCCGCTTTCCCGCGTTATCTGAGCGGCATCCATACACATTGTGAGGATATATCGAGTCGGCAGACGCTCCTCGAGAATCTGATTGACGAAGAGCGCGGCCCCGAAAATCATCCCGAGCTATGGCTGCGCTTTGCCGAGGCGCTTGGCGTTACGCGCGCGAGCGTTATGGGCGCTGAAGCGCTGCCTGCTACGCGCGCACTGGTGGATACGTTCATTAAGATCACACATGACCAGCCGTTGCCGGCCGGGCTCGCCGCACTCTATGCCTATGAGTCACAGATTCCTGCAGTGGCCGAAGCCAAGATTGATGGGCTTCGCCGCTTTTACGGCATCACTGACTCGGAAGGGTTGCGTTTCTTTGCCGTCCATCGCGAGGCCGACCCGTATCATGCCGAAAGCGTTGCGCAGATGGTCGAACGTCACAGCCGGAGCTCAGAAGATCAGCGGCTGGCGCTTGAGGCCGGGCGTACTGCTCTCTCAGCCGTATGGTCAATCCTTGACGCAGTGTGATTTAGCTATTCGCCGCAAAACGTTAAAGATGGTTTGATTCTCATTCCAGTCCGTACGTGGATGACTGACTATCAATCATGAGCGAGCGGTCGCAACGCCTTTCGCTTGATGATATCAACCGGCTCATCAAGCAGAATCGCGTCAACGATTACTTATCGCCGAATCTTGCGCTCGGTATGCGTCCGCTTGCCTTCGGTGTAGGCACCTCGCAATGGCTCTGGGATCATCAGCCCCCCGCCGCATTGAATCCGTTCGGTACGATACAGGGTGGCTACATCACTGTGCTGATCGATGAGATGCTTTCGACTGCTATTGCATCTGTACTCGAAGAGGGCGAATGGGCGATGACCGCTGAGTTCAAAGTCAGCTTTATGCGCGCCCTCACCCCCGGTCCCTGGAATGGAGAAGCATGCGTGCGGCGGCGCACCCGCGCTCTCGCCTTTCTCGAAGCGCAGATAACCGATCAAGCTGGAACAGTCGTGGTGACCGCCACTTCGACCTGGGCGATCGCACGGCGTTAGTCCCAATCTCGGAGTACAGTTTCAAAAGGTGACGGATAGTTAGTTGAGTACCGATAAATTCCCGACTCCTGCCGCGATTAGATCCGCTTCGATGGAAGCCGTTTTGAAGATAGATCCGGCTGAAGTTGATTTGAATGAACTGGCCGATAAGGTTCTCGCTGACGCTGAACTTTCATTGGGGCAAGCGCATGCGATCCTCGACTGGCCCGATGATCGCCTCGAAGATTTGCTAGCAGCGACTTTCAAGGTCCGTTCGGCTACTTTCGGACGCCGTGTGAAAATTTGCGTGTTGCGCAATGCACAAAGTGGCATCTGCCCGGAAGATTGCCACTATTGCTCGCAGTCACGCATTTCGGATGCCGAGATACCCGTTTATAAGATGCAGAGTATCGAGGAACTCGTTGCTGGAGCGCGTGCAGCAGTTGCCAGTGGAGCGCGGCGGTATTGCATGGTGTGTAGCATGCGCGGCCCCGACACCCACGCGATAGATCAGCTTGCCACCGCTTGTGAGCGTATCCGGAGTGAATATCCCGAACTGGAATTGTGTTTGTCGCTCGGCCTGCTCGAACAAGAACAGGCACGCCGTTTAAAGGCAGCTGGCGCCGGATGGATCAACCATAATCTGAATACGAGCCGCCGCTTCTATCCGGAAATCTGTACTACTCACACGTACGATGATCGGATTCGCACAATCGAAAACATTCGCTCTGCGGGACTCTCCGTATGCTCCGGGGGAATCATCGGGATGGGCGAAAACGATGACGACATCATCGAACTAGCCTTTGCCACGCGCCGCCTTCAGGCTGAATCGGTGCCAATCAACTTTCTCCATCCGATTGCCGGAACGCCCTTGGAACACGCTGATCGCCTGACTCCTGAGCGTTGCCTGAAGACGGCTTGCCTCTTCCGCCTGCTCAATCCACGGAGCGAAGTTCGCGCGGCCGGCGGCCGTGAATTGAATCTTGGCGCGCGCCAAGGAGATATCTTCAACGCGGTCAACTCAATTTTCGTTAATGGCTATCTGACCACTTCTGGATGGGGCTACGAAAGCACGCGCACCCTCATCGAACAGTCCGGCTTCGAGGTTGAGGAAAGCATTCCCAGCGGCTCATCCACATGACCGAGTGAATTGCTGGAGAAAAAGGGGCTGTTGATCGCCTCAGGAGTGCGAAGCCGATACCTGACCTACTCGACGCGAACGGGAATCCGCACGTCGAATTCCGAGTCGACCGTCACTCCGCTCTTCATTGCAGGGAAAAAGCGCCATTCCTTCAGGGTATCGAGCAATAATTGGTTCAACTGCGGGTTGTTCGTCGGCGTCGTCAGAGCGACTTGAGCCGTCCCATCGCTGGCGACCTTGAAATGAGCGACCGCGACCGTCGAGATTATCTGCTCGCGCAAGTCGTCAGGGATTACCGGCGTCGGCGCAAAAATCGCCCGCGCCCCGCCGCTATCGCTGCCGGCTCCCGCTCCGCTTCCTGACCCGCTGCCGCCGGGCACTCCGCCTCCGCCAGCCGATTCCTTCCCCCCAGTGGACGCGGGTGCGCTTGCCGCAGGCGCTTCTTCCTCTTCGCCTTTGGCTGTGCCATTGATCGACGGCGGTACCACCGATTCAGGCCTTGGTCGGGCTATATGATGCACTGGATGCGGGATTACTGGCCGGTAAATCTTGACGTGCGGTTTGACTGGCTCGGCCTTGGGTTTGGGAGCTGCTGGGGCGGCAGCAGCCGGACCTCCTTGTAATCCCGCTGGCGGGGGCAACTCGACGATTTGCACTTGTGTCGGCGCGAGCTCTGGGGGCGGCGGGGAGGTCCGTTCGAGCAGCAGGCCAAAAACCGTCAGGAGCGCGAACCACAGCAAAAGCGCGCTGGGAATAATCCAGCCGAGGCGCGTCCACGGCTGCTCAAGTGCAGCGGCCGGCATTGTACTTACCCTGGTCACGCTCGCGTTCTGGCTACTAACGCTTTACCGCGATCACAAAATGCTCGACGCCAGCCCGCCGCGCCTGCAGCATCGACTCGACTACTATGCCTTCGGGCGCGGCACTGTCTGCGTTGACCACCAATCCAGGGTCAGCCGGATCGAGCATTGGCTTGAGCGTGAATGCCATCGTCGCCAGATTCACCGGCGTCTTGTCGAGAAAGATCTGACTATCTTTGGTGATAGTCATTGTCACCGGTTCCTTATGCTCCAGATTGGGAGCGTCGCCTTGCGGAAGATTGACAGTGATCGAGTTGAGGCTTTGCATCGAGAGCGAGGCCAGCATGAACGTGACTAGCAGAAAGAACATCACGTCGATCATAGGGATGATCTCAATCCGTCCGCGCCGGTATTGCCGCGAGCGCTTGAGTTTCATCGCGCGCGTCCTTCCTTCAGCGCGACCCGCGGACTTTCCTCTTCGGCGACATCCTGTTCGTCGAGACGAATATGATCGACCAGGCGCGACCCGAGCCGCTCCATGCGATCCAGCGCATACGACTGTGTTCGGGCAAAAAGGTTGAAACCGAACAGCGCGAAGATCGCGATAAGCAAGCCCAGCGCCGTCGCGATCAACGCTTGCGCGACGCCTGCAGTTACTTGCGTTGGCGCCACCAAGCTCGACGCTCCGATCACCTTGAACGACTGCATCATGCCCGTGATCGTTCCCAACAGTCCCATCAGCGGGGCCGCTGTGACCACGGTTTCGAGCACCCATAGTCCGCGGCCGAGGGTTTTTTCGATTGCACCAGCTTCGTCGCCCGCCCTCGATTCGACCCACCATGCAGGCTTCTGGCGATTCCTTGCAATCACCTGGAAGAAACGCCGATAGCCATTTGCAGGCGGCAGCATTTCCAGTTGCTTCTCAAGTTCGTCCCACGCGAACTCCCAGGTTTCGACCAGATCGACCAGTGTGCGCGGCAAACGGAGCATCCTCATATAGACCACGGCGCGGTCGAGCATAATCGCGATCGCCAGCGCGCCGAGGAACAGCAGCGGATAGACCATCGCGCCGCCGAACCTCAGCGCATCCCAAGCTCCTGCTATCTCATGCGTAATCAATTGAGTCCTGCTTCATCGTATGTAATTTCCTTTCATCAGCCATTAGTCGGTAATCGGCAGCAGTCTATTCAACTGTCTTATCAATGATCATACGCACCCTGCACCTACGGGTTTCCGCTCAGTGCGTGGATTGCCGGTAGCGGCACCGTGATTCCGCCATAGACCGTCCGGCGCGGACCATAGCCCGGCTGGAATATTCCGATACCCGAACCATCGCGAAGTTCATTGATATTGTCGGTGGCGTTGATAAGTACTACGCGGGTCTTGACGTCGCCAAGATTAGGTACTTCCCAACCCTTCTCGGCAGCCAGATCAATCTGGAAGTTCTCTCCCAGCTCGTCGGTATTGGCGAAGCCGGCGCGCAAGCCGCTGCCATAAGTACCATCCATGCTGAATAACCAACTCCGCCATTTATAGGTGATTCCTCCGGAGGAGGTATACTGCTGCGTGTGATCGAGGAAAATATAATGTTTATTGATGTAGGCCAGTTCGTCTGGCCCAAAGTTAAACTGGCCGCTGGCAACATCATTGCCCTGTGCGACCGAGTAAGTGAAGTTGCCACGCACGGTCAGGTTTTCCCAATTGTAGGTCGCGCTGAATTCTGAACCCCAGATTCGACCACGCGCATAGTTGAACGGCACGAAAATCGGCACGAACCCGAATTGGCCTTCATCAATCAGATCCTGAGAGAGACGAAAGTAACCCCTCTCCGTCACGGTCAAATGCCGCCCGAAGTGGTGCAGCACACCCGCGTCCCAA
>DATKPK010000105.1:0-6118 GCA_035524095.1 Binataceae bacterium (SeqCode)
ATCTGGTCGGAATCAAGGGGCCACTGACCACGCCGGTCGGGGGCGGCATCCGCTCACTCAATGTTGCGCTGCGCCAACTACTCGATTTGTACGTCTGCCTGCGGCCAGTACGCTATTTTAAGGGCGTTCCGAGTCCGGTCAAGAATCCGGAAAAGGTCGACATGGTGATTTTCCGCGAGAACACGGAAGACATCTATGCTGGAATCGAATGGGCCGCCGAGACGCCCGACGCGAAGAAAGTCATCAAGTTCCTGATGGAAGAGATGGGCGTCAACAAAATTCGCTTCCCCAACACTTCGGGCATCGGGATCAAGCCGGTCTCGCGCGAGGGTTCGGAGCGGCTGATTCGCGGGGCCTTGAATTATGCCGTCGCACATAAGCGCAAGAGCGTGACGCTGGTCCATAAAGGCAATATCCAGAAGTTCACCGAAGGCGCGTTCCGCGACTGGGGTTACGAACTGACCAAGCGCGAATACCAGGGTAAAGCAATCGGATGGGACGATTGCGGCGGGAATCCACCGCCGGGCCAGGTGCTGGTCAAGGATGCAATCGCCGATATCACGTTCCAGCAGACGCTGACGCGCGCTGACGAGTTCGACGTGATCGCGACCACCAATTTGAACGGTGATTACCTGTCAGACGCCTTGGCGGCACAGGTTGGCGGTATCGGGATCGCTCCGGGCGCCAACATCAATTACATCACCGGCCATGCGATCTTCGAGGCTACCCACGGCACCGCGCCGAAGTATTCCGACCAGGATAAGGTCAATCCAGGCTCGGTGATATTGTCAGGCGTACTGATGTTCGAGCACATGGGCTGGCAGGAAGTGGCAGACGGTATCATTCGCGGTATGGAGAAAACGATCGCTAATAAGACCGTCACCTATGACTTCGAGCGACTGATGACCGGGGCGAAGCTTCTGAAGTGCTCGGAGTTCGGTAAGGCAATCGTCGAGAATATGTGATTCGCGCTCTCAATTACCGATAATCAAAGAGCCGGTGCGATTTAGTATCGGCTCTTTCTTTTCGGGTGTTGCGTCCCTGAAGTCCGAAATCATCGTCCGAGTGAAGGCTTGCTTCGAATCTCGCTCTGATTCCTCGGCAAATTAAAAGCGATCGGCTTGGGTGAAATATTTCCCCACACGATCGCAAAGCACTTCAAAAATAGAACACGAAAATTGCAAGGGATGTTTCACGTGAAACATCCCTTGCAATCGCGGGCGCAATTCACGCTGATTCGCGCGGTTTTCAATCAAAGCTAGTATTCTTTGAGTGGGTTTCTGATTCTCGAGGCTCACAACTCCACACTTCCTTGCACGCGATCTTTGCGCGGGATGTTTCACGTGAGACATCCGTTGCAGAATTGGCCCCCGGTCAGGTGGGGCGGCGCATTTTGAAGACCGTATCGACCACCGCGTAATGATCGAGCTGGCCGAGGCGGGCGATCGGCCGCACCTTCGATAAATCAACAACTCCGTCGGCGATTAATGCGTCGTCGATATAAATGCTGATGACTTGGCCAATCACGATTGAGTAGGGATTCGGCACTCCATCAGTCGGCGGCAGAGTGACCGTCTTGACGTATTTGCATTCAAAGGCCACCGGCGACAGTTTGACGCGTGGCGGCTTCACGACGAGCGATGGCGCCATCTCAAGCTCGGCCAACTCCGGCTCGCTCACACCCGGTCCGACTGAGGCCGAAGTGATATTCATCTGCTCGCGCAACTCCCAGGTTGTCAGGCTATGAACGAACTCGCCAGTCTCCTCGGCGTGCTGCTGAGAGTTTTTGTATTCGGCGCTGGAGAACATCACGAACGGCGGCGCAGTCGAAATCGCGTTGAAAAAACTATAGGGCGCCAGATTGTTGACGCCGTCGCGGCTGATCGTCGAAATCCAGCCGATTGGACGCGGCACCACTAATGCGGTCAGTGGATCATGCGCCAGTCCGTGATTTTTCTTGATCGGATCGTAGTGCATTATAGGCCTCGCGTGCGAGGCCGTGCGCGCGCGAGTCCGCGGGTGCCGCGCCTCAAGAATCCGAAGCTAAACCTAGCGAATATAACAATCCCTGAACATGGGACGAGCAGCTGGCCCACCTATCTAATAAAGTAGCCAACGAGACGATACTGACCGTCCTTGTCGAGCTTCATGACAACCGTCTCCGTCGCAGAGCGCTTGTTGCTGAACGAAGTATTATACTGGATGACTGCGTAGTTGCCGTCTGGTGCGCCCGGCAAAGCCGTCGCCGTTTCCGCGGATGCTATATCGCGAGCCGCCAGCCCGCCGAGCGCTGCCCGCAGGCTCGCGATCGTGTTGACCCAGTCATCCTCGGTCACCCGGCTGCGGAAGTAACTGCTCGCATCCTTCCAGCTTTCCGCATATTTGCCATCGTCAACTAATCTGAGCCAGACACTTGCGGCCCGTTCGGCACCGGCGTCAGGCGCAGGCTGTGCCGCCGCGGTCCGCAGCACAAATAGAAGCGCGATAAACGCGAAGCTGAAAGCAAGCCAGCGCGGCGGAGGCTGGTGCACTGCGCTTAATGAGCGCGCATCTTGAGACGATCTTCCTGCGCCCAGCCCTCCTTGAGCGGCACCATGAAGTAGGGCACCAGCGCCATCTTGCTGAACTTCCATTGACCGCTGCGGCGAACATATTCATCGTCATAACGTGCGGCGACCAGAAACGCCTCGCCGTTGTAGATCGGTTTGGCTTCCAGATAGGCAAAACCCTCCCCGCGGTCGCCGCTCAGTTTGATCGTATGATTATGGATGAACTGCTTGACCCAGGTGATACGTGGACGATCGGGCTTGCCGCTCTCAGGCTTGTCGTTCAGCGTGCCAAAGAATCGCGCGATTTCGGCCCGTCCATGAGCCTTGCCCAGATGGGCGAAGTCGAGCACGCCGTCTTCAGTAAAGAGGTCCGGGATGGCGCTGAACTGGGCTTCGTTGACGTATTCATGATAACGGTAGCGAAGGTCGCGGATTGCCTCGCGATCGTAAAGTTCCTGTACTTTGGCTTCAAGCTGCTGGATGCGTGCTTCAAGATCGGCCGCCATCGGATGATTCTCCTTGGCAATTTTCCCCTGTGTTTACCACGACCTCGGTTCGGGCACCAACCGGCGGTTCGCGAAACGTATTCGACTGGATGAGGGCTAAACGCGCGGCGGCTTCACATCTGCGTGGCGGGTTGTTATAAAAACGGGGTTTGCCGCAAGGATCGCGCTTCGCACGTCGTGATGCGTTTGCAACACGCCCTGAGCTTGGCGCGGACCGGGAAAGCGACCGAGTAGCACAATCCTAGAAGTAACTTTGCCGATGGCGAACAGTCGCCGGAAGCGCGGATTAAACGGGAACGCGGATTAAATCGTGGCCAAGCGAAAAAAGATTGCATTCATTGGAGCCGGTAACGTCGGCGCGACCTGCGCCCATCTATGCTTCCTGCGAAGCCTCGGCGATATCGTGCTTTACGACATTATCGATGGGCTGCCGCAGGGCAAGGCACTCGACATGCTTGAATCCGCGCCGGTGCTCGGCGTTGATGTCGATGTCATCGGCAGCACCGATATCAAAGATATCGCGGGTGCGGAGTGCATTGTGGTGACCTCAGGGTCGCCGCGAAAACCCGGGATGAGCCGCGACGATCTGTTGAAGATCAACGCGGGCGTGATGAATACCGTCGGCAATGCGATCAAGGCCCACGCCCCGGATGCATTCGTGATCGTGGTGACCAATCCGCTCGACGCGATGGTTACGCAGATCAAACGCGTGACCGGCTTGCCGAAAGGCCGAGTGGTCGGTCAGGCCGGCGTGCTCGATTCTGCACGCTACCGGACGTTCCTCGCCTCCGAACTCGGCGTGTCGGTCAGCAGCGTGAATGCGATGGTGCTCGGTGGTCATGGCGATGACATGGTGCCGGTGCGGAGTTACACGACCTGCGGCGGCGTGCCGATAGAAAAGTTAATTGAGCCCAAGCGGCTGGAAGAGATTGAGACGCGGACACGTAATGGCGGCGCGGAAATTGTCAATCTGATGAAGACCTCGTCGTATTATGCAGCAGGTACAGCGGTGTATCGGATGGTCGAGGCCTTCATCCTTGACAAGAAGGAAGTGCTGCCGGCCGCGGCCTATCTCGAGGGCGAATATGGCGTGAAGGGACTTTACGCGGGTGTGCCGGTGATCATCGGCGGCGAGGGTGTCGAACGGATCGTCACCATCGATTTGACGGCGGCGGAGAGAAGGGCTTTCGAGTCGTCAGTGGCGCACGTCAAGGAACTGGTCGAGGCGATGGACAAGGTGATCGGCTAAACAATCGGGTCGTGAAAATAGTAGCCATAAATCGAGCCGCGTCGCACTGATTGAGATTAAAGGAACGGATGAACATACACGAATTTCAGGCCAAGCAGATTCTGCGGCGCTTTAATGTGCCAGTGCCGAAAGGCGAACCGGCCTCTTCGCCGGAAGAAATGGCCAAAGCCTTCGAGACGCTCGGACTGCCCAAGGCCGTCGCGAAGGTACAGATTCATGCCGGCGGGCGCGGCAAGGCTGGAGGCGTCAAAGTCGTATCTAGCGCGGCTGAGGCTCGTGACTTCGCACAAAAGCTGCTCGGCAAGCCACTGGTGACTCATCAGACAGGACCGCAGGGCCGTATAGTGCGCCGCATGTACATTGAGCAGGCGAGCGAGGTCGCGCGTGAGCTTTACCTGGGGATGGTAGTGGATCGCAAGGCTGAGAGCATCGCGGTGATCGCTAGCACCGAGGGCGGAATGGAGATCGAAGAAGTCGCAGCCAAGACGCCGGAGCGGATCATCACGGAGCCAATCGATCCGGTGATTGGACTGGCTGGCTTTCAGGCGCGCAAGATCGCGTTTGCACTGGGGCTAAAGGACAAACAAGTCGGCCAATTCGGCACGCTATTGAGCGCGCTCTATCGGACATTCCTCGAAACTGACGCCTCGCTGATCGAGATCAATCCACTGGTGGTGACCAAGGACGGCAGCGTAATCTGCTTGGACGCGAAGATGTCGTTTGACGACAACGGCCTGTTTCGCCATCCGGAGATTCGCGAGTTGCGCGATCCAAACGAGGAAGATCCCGCGGAGACCGAAGCGGCGAAGTTCGACCTCAGCTATGTCCATCTGGACGGCACGATCGGCTGCATGGTCAACGGCGCCGGGCTAGCGATGGCGACGATGGATATCGTCAAGCATTACGGAGCCGAACCAGCCAACTTCCTCGACGTAGGCGGTGGTGCGAATTCGGAAAAGGTCGCGGCGGCTTTCCGAATCTTGCTCGCAGACGAACGGGTGCAGGCCGTGCTGATCAACATCTTCGGCGGGATCATGCTGTGCGACGTATTGGCGCAGGGCGTGGTTGACGCGGCACGCGAGGTCAAACTGAGTATTCCGCTGGTAGTGCGAATGGAAGGCACCAACGTTGATCAGGGCAAAGCGATCCTCAAGGATTCAGGGATCGCAGTGATTGCCGCGAACGACATGGCTGACGCTGCCCGGCGGGTGGTCGAAGCGATCGGGCATCGGGCGTAAAGCGATGAGTATTCTGGTTAATAAAGACACGCGTGTTTTGACCCAGGGAATCACTGGAGCAACCGGTCAGATCCATACCCGTGCCTGCAAGGCCTATGGCACGCAGATGGTCGGTGGGGTGGTGCCGGGCAAGGGCGGGACAGATTTCGAGGGGATTCCGATTTTCGACACGGTCGAGCAGGCGCGCAAGGCGACGGGCGCCAATGCGACGGTGATCTACGTACCGCCGCCGTTTGCGGCCGATGCTATTCTTGAGGCAGTTGCCGCAGGCATCGAGGTCGTGATCTGTATCACCGAGGGCGTTCCGGTGCTCGATATGGTCAAGGTCAAGCGCTACATGCGGGGCAGCAAGAGCCGCCTGATCGGACCAAACTGCCCAGGGTTGATCACTCCCGGCGAGTGCAAGATCGGGATTATGCCCGGCTATATCCACAAGCCCGGTGACATAGGCGTCGTCTCGCGTTCCGGCACCCTGACCTATGAGGCAGTTTACCAGTTGACGAATCTGGGGCTGGGGCAATCGACTTGCGTCGGAATCGGCGGCGACCCCATTATCGGGACCGGGCAAATAGAAGT
>DATKPK010000106.1:0-25171 GCA_035524095.1 Binataceae bacterium (SeqCode)
AGAGGATGGAGACAATCGCAAGTGATAGGACGATACGCTTCCCTGCTTCTACGGCGAGTGACGGAAACTGAAAAACACGCTTCGCTGCTACATACGGTAGCAGAATCGAGCATAATTCATGCGATGCGATATTTTGACTACCGAGCTTATAGCCTTTGTTCATCCCCTCGGCAATGATCGTTATCGCCATGTATGCGATGATCAGAAGGTCGATCGTATTCCAATGCCATTTAGACCGATACAGGATAAAAAGTCCGATCGGTAAAATGGCGGTATCAGAAAATGAGAGCTGGCCGGAAATCGGCCAGAAGTAGGATTGCGGCAGCAGCAGTAAAACCGGCAAATAGACGTCTAGAAAAGCGCGCTCCGGCCCTCGACGAATACAAACGATTAAGGCTGCCACTCCGGGCATCGCGATAATGAGAGTTTGTATCATGAGCGGGTTTGTGGCGAGAGCAGACCAAGCGGTTTCTGGAGGATTAACAACATCGGCTGTTTTCTCGCCTAACGCCGTTAACTAGGAGAGGCTGGGCTACCTCAAATTGTGGCTTCGGAACTAACTAGTGTTCGAATTAGAAATACGCTCTGCTCATTTCATAACATTGCTTATTTGGCAAGTTGGCGACGCACCGTCGTGCAGTGCGAATGAGGCAGGCCAATATATGGCGCCGGTACCGGATGGTGGTTGTTGGCCTGGGCCAAAAACATCAGCAGGCAAGACCTCAATCGAGACGGCGTCACAGACGATATCGATATCGTCTGCACCATCGCCGAAATAGAGATCTAGCGAGTAATTGCCCGGATAAAGAGGAAGATCGCGCATCGTGGTGCTAATCGTACCCGAAGCAGTGCGCTTGAATTGATCGCCCGCGAGGAACTTATTATTAACGCCAAAAATGGCGATACCGTGGGAGTTTTTGAGTACGACTCCGATCACTGGCAAGACCGGACGCGCACTGTTGAATACAACCTTAACTGTTAGCGTCCCTCCCATTCGCATCGTAGAGGCAGGCTCAGTACCATCCGCGGCGAGCGTTACTGAAGTCATTGAACGATCTGAGCGGCCGGTTCGTCCCGGATGGTGCAGCAAAGAAACTGTGCCTGATTGCCATTGTGCCATTGAAGCCATATAACCGGCGATTACGACGTCTGTCGCGCCATTGGCTACCATCGTCCCGCCCTTCAACAGCAGACAACGGTCGCATAAAGCTTCAATCGCAGCCATACTGTGACTTATGAACACTACTGTACGTCCGGCGCGCGCTACGTCGCCTATCTTCCGCAGACACTTTTTCTGAAACTCGGCGTCGCCAACCGCGAGCACCTCATCTATCAGCATGATCTCAGGCTGGAGATGCGCCGCGACCGCGAAGGCCAAGCGGACATACATACCACTCGAATACCGCTTTACAGGGGTGTCGACGAAATTTTCAACCCCTGCAAAATCAACAATTTCATCGAATTTGCTTACGATTTCCACCCGCCGCATGCCAAGAATTGCACCATTGAGGAAAATGTTATCACGGCCAGTCAATTCGGGATGGAAACCGGTCCCGACTTCAAGCAAACTTCCTACGCGACCACCGAGTTCTACCCGACCCGTGGTTGGACGAGTAATGCGCGAGAGGATCTTGAGCAGGGTTGACTTACCAGCACCGTTGGTGCCGATCAACCCAAGAATTTCCCCCGGCTGAGCCTCGAACCCCACGTCTCTAAGTGCCCAGCATTCCGTTTTACTGAGCCTCCGGTTCCGTGACCGAAACGGTGCCGTGAACTTGTTGACTATGCTTTCCCGGAGGCTACCGTAACTTTTCCCTTGGCCGATGCGATAGAGTTTACTTATTGCCTCTACTTTGATTATGGGTTTCACGATTGTCAGATAACGTCCGCGAATTCCTGTTCCATTCGTCGAAAAATCCAAATACTTGCGATCAGCAACAGCAAAGTCACTGCGGCTGAAGACGCCAGGCCAGTCCAGTGAAAGGCGCGCCCAAAAATCGCATCGCGAAACCCGTCGATAATGCCGCTTAGAGGATTGACCCTGAGTACCCATCGCCAGCGGTCAGGAAGCAAGTTCACCGGATAGATGACTGGCGTAAGAAACATCATTATCTGAATTGCGAATGGCAGAGCATATCGGATGTCCCGATACTTTACGTTCAGCGCCGAGGTCCAGATTCCAAAGGCTGATGCTGTTAACGCCGTCAGCGCAGTCAGCGGGATAAGCATAATCAAGCTTGCGTGAAAGCGAACGCCGTAGAAAGGCATGATCGCAAACAGCATCAGCGAGGCTATGGCAATATCCACCACAGCGGCTCCGACTGCGGCTGTCGGCACAAGCAGCCTGGGGAAATAGACTTTGGTGATAAGGTTGGTGGAACCAATTAAGCTATTAGAACTGTTAGTTACCGCGACTGAAAAAAAGTTCCATGCCAACAGCCCTGCATATGAAAAGATCGCGTAGGGCTCGCCCTCGGACGGCACGTGAGTGAGTCGTCCAAAAACTATCGTGAAGATTATCATGGTAATCAAAGGCTGCAGGATTGCCCAAGCAGCACCCAAGACAGTCTGCTGGTAACGCACCTTCACATCTCGCCAGGCGAGGAAATAGAATAGCTCGCGATGGGCCCATAATTCGCGCAGTTCCTGCCCGTTCCATCGGCTGCCCTCGATAACTAGCACCGGCGCGGATACATTTGCCGTCACTTCAGCCGGCGCAGGTGCCTTCGCCAAGCGTTCAAGCACGTGGCGCTTGGTTTGGCTATCCGGCTCTGATAATCGCTCAACAGCCTCCAAAACGTTCTCTTTCATTAGACACTAATCTCGGAAGCGACCGCATCAGCGCAAAACTCTTATGCGCTTTTGTATTTACTATTCCATTGACATGGAGACAGGGAAGCTAAAAATTTGTGGGTCTTCTCCCCAGAAAAAGGCTCGGGAAATGACTATTGAGCGGCGCCCTGAGTTAAATTCGGCAGGCGACGTGTAATAACCGATTGACGTGTTCTCTCCCGAAGAGGTTCAAGTGCCTCCTTCACCTAGATAAGCTCGCTTTTATTATGCATTGACGACCGGTGTTAGGCAAGAGTCTTAAGCCAGGAATTCACCATCGAAAGCTGGCTGGGTGGAAGTCGGTGATCTGGCTCAATCCGGTGCCATCAAAAAACGCTTGACGCTACAGTGTTCAGCCAGAGCAGCGAGGACCGCGCATCCCCTAAATCGATTCCGCCTGCGACTATCTTTGAGAAGCCTCCCCTCCGCGTATTTTAATCCCGCCCTTTATTCGCGCAGACATCGGCTGCGAATTTACTGTTCGGATCGTTCGCGACCGGCCGAGGACATTTAACCGCAGCGGCTGTTCCGTCGCGAGGTTGGTAGTGAAGAGCCTCGCAATTAACTTCGATGAATCTTTCCTTGGCGATTTAGTTTCGAGAAAGCTGCCGATGGCGATTGAGCAAACTCAGGCAAGAATTGGTGTTCGCTGAAGAACAGGCGCAGGTGTCAGCGCAGGCTAAGTCGCACGCCCCGCGCATGCGTTGACGGCACACGCGAAGCTGGTGCGTAGAGCTCAAGCAGCAGCGTGAGCACCGAGCGGTTGAGCAGGAGCCTGACAGCGGTAGGCAAACGGAGCTGGGGCTTCGTCGAGCAGCGGATCAGCGGTTCGCACGCTGAATTGCGCCTTGGGCGTCCGCGCACTCACGCCGACGAGCAGTGGAGTGGTTGGTCAATCGAGTGTTGCGCACTGGCCACAAAATGCCACGCACTGGGGTGTGCGCATGGTGGCCGAAGAAACCGGAATCTCTAAGAACGCGGTGGCCCGGGACGTGACGCTGTTTGACCGGTAGCATTTACAAATCAGAATGCGCTTAACGGCTCAAAATCCGGGCGGGAACGCCTACGGCAGTAGCCCTTGGCGGGACATCCTGGATAACCACGGCGTTGGCCCCGATTATGGCATGGTCGCCAATTTTCACGCCGCCGAGAATCTTAGCTCCAGCTCCGACGTCCACATGCCCCCCCAGAATCGGCGCACCGGGTTTGGGGCCACCCACACCGATGGTCACCTGCTGGGATATCAGACAGTTAGGTCCGATAATCGCCTCAGGATATATGACTACTCCGTTGGGGTGCGTTAGGACTAAACCGCCACCAATTTTGCAATTGAGTGGAATATCGGCTCCGGTAATTACGCTCCAAAAACGATGTTGAAGTACCCAATATCTGGTGAGCAACCTCCAGGGATCATTGCGCGTCTTTCGCGTCTGATAGGCTCTGATGGATCGCAATAACCGGCGACCAGGGTCCCAGAATCGCAGACAAGCCTCACGGCTCCAATCGGGAACATCAGCTGAAACCTCGTTGTGCTGGAGGCTATGCGTCACTCTCGAGGCTAAATCCGGACTTCGGTTAGTAAGGAATTTATTTCAACCTTGTTACGGTGCATCGAGTAAAGCATGTTTGCTTCAATAACAGCTAGACCCTAACGCTGATGATAAGTCGAGCGCCTTGGATTACCGTCTAGATATCTGCGGACAGTAACCGACTGCATCGGTGACATTTTGATATCCAAAAGATTGAGATACAGTCATGAATTCTTCATCAGTCGATAATACCCCGCAAGGCGCAAAAGTCCCTTGATACTTTGTTCGAGTTCGAACTGCTGACGAGTGAGTTCGACGAATGGCCGGATCGGTGAGACGTCCAGCAATTTGTTCGTCTGATCGAGGATCCCGGCTTGCTCCGCTTCCGCCAACCACCATTTGGCCATACCGCCAGCATGGAAGCATTTTATCTGATGGAACGGTTCATTACGGAGGATCCTGGTTCCCCCAACTCCAGCTATGAGCAGCACTCGCTTCCATTGAGTACGCTGCCAGCACAACCATTTCTGGGGATCAAGGTAACCACCACCAAACCGCATCGCGATGGCCGACCAGATAATTGATTCCACATGCATTATCCGCGGTAGTGCTTCGCCCCCAAGCTTTCCGATCAACCAGTCACACCAAGCTAGATCCTGGCCCGCGCGCCACTGGGCTACCCCGATGTCAACATGTCGCGCCAGCGCTACCGATGCATTCAGAGCGGCTCTTACTGTTTCGGCCGGAATCATGCAGTTCGGTCGCTGCCACATCAAGCAAACGCCGGTTTCAGGAGTCGGTTCGAAGTTGAAACGATTGGGAAAATAGAGATCGGGATCAAGAATGGTCATTTCCTCATTGTCGCGACTGAACAACAGTGGGTCAGTTATTTTGCGCCAACAAGGGTGGCCACGGCGGAAAGTCACCAGATTCGGCCAACTAGCCCACTTCTCACTAGCCCGCTCGGTGGCCTCGGCGTCGTCAATTACCCACCAGCGGTGGCGATGCGGGTTAAGCATCGCGCCTATCACCTCGATCAATTCTTGTTTGTCTGCAGCACTATCCGTCAAAAAGCGCATTTCCAACGATTCTGAAGCTTTCGCGAAAAGGCTTTCTACGCATTTCTTGGCATACGGGAGCGCTCGCGGAGACAGAATCATAAATAATCTGCGGACTTGCCTATTCTCCATTTCCGCACCCTGGCCATTCATTCTGGGGCACATCTCTCGCACCTGAGAGTGAAACAACTTCTAGAACTCGATCAAATATTGATTAAGACACATGGACACACGCAAAGTGTAGCCATGATCTCGCAGGAAGCCTGGATTAGTGGCGGTCAAACGAGAAGCTTCGGTATTTGGTCACCCCTCAATCCAAGTTCACTTTAAGATGACATTTGACCGAGAATCCCAATGGTCGAAGGAGTATTGGCTCCTTCGTGGAATGATGACCGGCCGCTCGGACTGGTTCAGAAACGAGTCGCGACACCCCAAGCGAGGGAGTTGTGCAGGAGCCGGTCGAAGGCAGGGGATTCCCATGAGCCGCGAAAGGTCGGCGGCGTGGCGCCGGAAGGGTCGAGGCTCGAGTCGACGAACGGCTGAACATTGTTGCCAGGCCGATGGCAATGACCCAACGCCAGATAGGTAACCGCGCCTTTGCCGACTTCCCGAGTATAACCGAGGACACGGGTCTTGCCGTCGGCCATCAGCGACGTATCATGGTTGTAGACAAAGCCGAATCCATCGGGCGAGGGGTCGCGTGGAAGCTCCGTGGTCAGCAGGATTCGCGTCGATAGCGGATGCTGCAATTCGATTAGGTAGAGTTCGTCAGCAACCTCGAACGATGAAGTCAAACCAGCGGTGATCGGATGCGCCCGATCGGCGACATCGACGCGGAAGCGGCTTAATGGTGGATGGTTGAGGAAGAAGCTGCCGAGAGTGTCGTGATAGGCGCCCTTGACCATCCGGCGGCGCTGGTTTTCGAGACGTTCCGCGCGGCCGCCACTGGTGCCGTGCAACGCAAGCCATCGTCCACCCGCGTTGAGCCAATCGCGTAAGAGATTATTCTGCGTGTCGTCCGGAAAAGGGCCGGCAACGTAGGTGATTAGCAACTGTGCGTCGGGGAGCCAGCGGGCCAGATCGGTGTAGTCATTGGCGAGCGTCGTGAACGCGTGAGGTTGCTCCTGCAAAAGGGTCAGCAGGCGCAGGCAGGCATAGTTCATGTCGTGACCGGCGGGTGAACCGGGCGGGAATCCCCCGGTGATCAGATGGGAACGAACCGTTCCGCTCATAGGCGATGCTCCATGCGGATCGATGGGCCGTACGGCCTGAACCGCTTAAATCAGGGGCGGCGCGGGCGAGGCTCAATTTTGGATCACGTTAGCAAAACGATGGTAGGGGTGGGAAATCAGCTCGCAAGCAGAGACTCGCGCCAGTAGCTGACCAGGCTGACAGACTTGAAGCTATTTTACCCGCGCTGGCAGCTGCTCAGCTCATGTCGCGGACGCCCAAGAGGTGCATGTACAGGCCGAGTCGAGTGTGCACGCATTCACAAAGAAAACCTGTGGAGAGCGAGGGTACGCGCGAGAATAACGGCTTCCGAATGGGCTCTGGGGTTCAAATTGACCCGTTATCTTGCTGGTGAGGCTGTTGGGAGGAGGCCTCTTTGGTCATACTATCGATGTAGATCTAAGTAATGAGGATGGCCGGGGATGGTCACACAAAAGCGAGTGCCATGGAAAGCGTTGGCGGGGATGCTGTTCGCGGTAATGCTTGCCGCCGTGTTTGTGGCGCATGAGTTTGGGGTGTGGAAATGGTGATGCAATAGACTGGGGAAAGAAATCCCGCCTGAGTCGTTGGAAATGGGTTAGAGGTCAGGCGGGAACGGAAGCCGAGAGGGGATGATGAGTGGTCATTGGAATGAGAACCAGGAAGGCGATGACGGCGGTTGAGCCGGCGAAAACGGCGGCCCATAGATAGCTGCCGGTGTAATCGATGACGAGACCGGCCATCGGCGGGCCGGTCAGAGAACTTATTGCTGAGCCGGTATACAGAGCGCCGAGGGTGGCGCCGAGGCCTTGCACGCCGAAGAGTTCGGCGACGACCGCGGGCGAAAGCGCTATCATACCGCCGTACGACGAGCCCATCACGAGCGCGAATACAACCAATAATCCGTAGGAATGTGAGACGGCCCAGAGGCTGAAGCTGAGTCCCATGATCAGCGTGCAGGCCTTGTAGAGCGGGATGATGCCGAAGCGCACGGCGAAGGTGCCGAGGCCCAGCCGTCCAACGATACTAGCGGCGCCGATGAAGCCGACGAGAGCGGCAGCGCTTACTTCGCTGGCGCCATGGTTATGAGCGTATTCGGGAAGATAGACGAAGGGGACGTAGATCGCGATCGACGAAAGCATCGAGGAGAGATAGAGCAGGAAGAAGGTAGGAGTGCGCAGCGCGCTGGTGACGTAAAACTTACCTTGCGCTTGATGGACAGGCGGAGACTCGGCGATGAAGGCGCAGATTATGATCATCAACATGGCGACAAGGCCCATGATGATGTAGGACTCGCGCCATCCCACACCGGCAATCAGCGCGGCGGCTGCAGGGGCGACAATCAGGGTGCCGGCTCCGATGCCGGATACGGCGATGCCGAGAGCAGCAGTGCGATGGCGATGGAACCATCCGCCGACAATCGCGAGCATCGGGATGTAGGTAAAGGCGACGCCGATCCCGACGCCAATCCCGTATGTGAGATAGCCAGTCCAGAGCCTGTGGATGTGCGAGGTGGCGACGAGGCCGACGCCCATCGCGGCTGCGCCGATAAGGAGAATCGGGCGCGGTCCGTAGCGGTCGGCGAGATAGCCACTGAGGACGCCGAGAAGATTATAGAGGCATCCAGTGATTGCGAAGACGGCGGAAGTGCTGGCACGGCTCGCGCCGAAATCGAGGGCCATCGGTTTGAAGAAGGCGCCGAAGCTGTAAGCGATACCGAAGGCGACCAAGCAGATAACGAAGGCCGTAGCTGCCATCAGCCATGCGCGGGGTGAGTCGAGTTGGGACTCGATTGGATCAAGCGAGGCAGATGCTGCCAAAGTATCTCCGATATTAAAGCGGTCGGCTCGCAGGCCACAGCTGCAGAGTCTTGATGCAGACGCCTCGTAGACTCTGCCTGATGCGCACGTTGCAGACTCCCTTGCTCGGCCACACTTCGTTCCGCCTATTGCGGCCTGCACGGCCTCCCGGGCTCGGCTTACCTCGGGTTAATTCCGTTTGATTAGTTGCGTTGTGCGCGGCGAATCTGCGCCATCATGGCGAACAACTCGGGCAAGGGCGGTGAAGGCGCGGCGCCGCCGGAGAATTCGCGATAGAGCGTGGCGACATTGATGACAATGCGCTCGGCGTCGCCCCATGATGAATAGTCAGTGAGTGAGATATCCTGCGCGGCGTCATAGATTGAGAGGCCGGCGTCGTAACGCTTGCGCGCATCACGCTGAATATACTCGAAGTAGGATTTGACTGCAGCAACGCCTTCTTTATTGGTGATCGGACCGTGGCCCGGAACGACGGTTTCGACGTCGATATCGAGCATCAACTGGCAAGCTTTGATCCAGTTCCCGATAGGACCGGCCCATATAATCGGATGACCATCAATAAAGAGCATGTCACCGGTGAAGATCACACGGTCGTCGGGGACGTAGGCGAGGACGTCGCCGCGGGTATGGGCAGGACCGACTTCGATCAAGCGGACGGTCTTGTTGCCGACGCGGCGTTCGAGGACGCCGTCGAAGGTTAGGGTAGGCATCGCGACGTTGATGCCGTTGAAGTCGAAGGGAGCGAAGATCTCGGCAAAGAATTTACCGGTCTCGCCCATCGATGAGGCATTGGTTTTAAGAGCGGCAAGGCGGCTGGAACCACCGTCCTCACGCATCTCTTCAGCGCAGGCATTGGAACTGATTATTTCGGCGCCCATGACGAGTTCGTTGCCGAAAATATGATCGCCATTGGAATGAGTATTGACGAGAGTGCGAATAGGATTGGTGGTGCGCGGCTCGGCGCGGCGCATCGTATCGAGCATCGCGCGCGTGAGGTTCAGATCAAACAGGGTATCGACCAATAGCGATTCGCCGCTGTCGCAGACCAATCCGGCGTTGCTCCAACCCCAGGAGCCGTCGGGCTGCAAATAGGCGTAGCATCCGTTGCCGAGATCGTGCAGGCCCTTGGTGTATTGCCATCGGCTCATGAGCGGCGTCCTCCCGCGAGATGGATAAGAGAAATCGACTCGCCGAGTATTAGCATCGTAAACGGCGGTAGCACCAGATCATAAAATTAAGAGTTCGTGCAATCTCAAGCCGGGTAGAGTAACTCTTGCGAAAAACTGAGGAGGAAGTTGCGATGGGACGTCTTGATGGGAAGATCGCGCTGATTATGGGTGGTGGCGCGGATGGTCCGCCTAATCCGGGCGAGCCGCTGTCAATCGGTAATGGGCGGGCGACCGCGATTATGTGTGCGCGTGAGGGCGCGACGGTCATGGTTGCGGACTTGAAGCTGGAACTAGCAGAGCAGACGGCCACCGCGATTCGCTCGGAAGGGGGCAAGGCGGCGGCGATGGCGGCAGACGTCAGCAAGGAAGAGGATTGCCGCAATTCGATCGCGGCGACGGTCAAGCGGTTCGGTGCGCTGAATCTGCTGGTGAACAACGTCGGAATTGCGATCGGCGGATCGCTGTTGAATACGAATATCGAGCAGTTTGATCGAATGTACCAGGTAAACTTGCGCAGTCATTTCCTGATGATGCGGTATGCGGTGCCTGAACTGCAGAAAGCTGGCGGCGGGGCAATCGTGAATGTGTCGTCGCTGGCTGCGCTGATGGCGGGGAGCGGAATCGCGTACGAAGCGACCAAGGCCGCGTTGCTCGGGCTGTCGCGATCGGTGGCGGTCCGGTATGCGCGTGATGGGATTCGAGTGAATACGATTTTGCCGGGGTTGATCAATTCGTCGATGGTGCGGAGGGAGATCGGTGATCGCGAAGCGCGTGTGGCGCCGCGGATTCCGCTCGGACGTCAAGGGACGCCCTGGGAGATCGCGAAGGCGATCGTGTTCTTATTATCTGATGATGCGTCGTATATCACGGCGACAGAGTTGCTCGTCGATGGCGGACTGCATTCGGGTGAAGGGATTCGGCGGCGTCCGGCGCAGAGTTGAAGGAACCTCCAACAGCGCTAACTGAAATGTTGGAAGCAACTTGGTAGAAAATCGACGCTCGCGAGAACAGAGAAGAAAAAATCGGGATTCTTCGCGCGGTAGCTTCGGAGTTTGATGGCGCTTCGTTCGCAGACTCGGTGGCACACGCCCTTGCAAGCAAGGGCTATCGCGCGAGAATGACAGAGCAAGTTGGATCTGAGTTGCGATTAAGAGGGGGCGGAGGTGTGGAGATATTTTAGAAAGTCGGAGGGGCCGATGTAGCCGACGCGGCGCTCGCGAACTTGACCGGACGCATCGATGAACAGAGTCGTCGGCACGCCTTGGACATTGTAATGCTTGGTCAAAGCTTCGTTGGCGGGGTTGTCGGCGGTCAGATTCGCACGCATCAGGAGGAAGCCCTTGGCACCTTTGACCACGGCCGGATCAGTGAATGTGGTCTTTTCCATTTCGCGGCAGGGTATGCACCAATCGGCGCTGAAATCGAGCACGATGGGTTGGTGATCGTTGCGGGCGCTCGCGAGGACAGCGGAATTGTAGGGTACGAATTTCAAGACGGGAGGGTTCAGGTTGAAGTGCAGAGCCATCCATAGAAATGAAACGGCGGCCGCAGTGCCAAGCATTACGCGCAGAATCATGAAGGGACGCCAGTTGCGTCCGGCGGGCGAGATGAAGCCAAGAAAGATGCCGACGGCGGCGGCATAAAAGGGGAGCAGGCGAGTAATCAGGCGGTTGGGAACCAGCGGATCGAGGAAGTAGAGAGCGAGGCCGATCAGGATAAAGCCGAAGAGCTGCTCGACCCATGCGAGCCATGCGCCGGAACGCGGTAACTGGCGGATACTGCCGGCGGCGAGTGCAAGTGCGATATAGGGCAGGCCGAGGCCAATTGCGAGAGTGAAGAAGAGCGCGAAACCGAAGAGAGCGTTGCGGCTGCGCTCGACCATCAGCAGCAGGCCTAGGACGATCGGGCCAATACAGGGCGCGGCGACGACACCCATCCCGAGGCCCATCAGAATCGCGCCGAGATAGCCGGGACGGGCCGGACCGGCTCGCCGCATCAGCCATTGGGGCGGCTGGAGTGAATAGAGGCCGAAGCTGGAGGCGGCGAGGAGCAGGAGCATCGCGGCAATCGTGATGAGTACGTAGGGGCTTTCGAGAGCCGCGCCGAAGAGGCCGCCTGAAAGTGCGACGGCCACACCGGCCGCGGAGAACATCACGGCAATACCGAGGACATAGAGGACGGCGAGGGTAACGACTTTGCGTGGTGCGGCGCTTTGATTGCCGAAATAGGCGATTGTCACGCCAATCAGAGGATAGACGCACGGCGTTAGGTTCAATGCGAGTCCGCCAAGCAGCACGACGAGGAAACCGAGGATATAGCCGTGATGGGCAAATACGCCGGCGATACCGGATTGATCGGCGGTAGCAGTAGCGTCGGCGGCGAAGGCGCAAGTTGAGGTCAGCGCCGAAACTACAAACAACGCGAGAGTCAGAACAGCGCCGAAGCAGGAACGCGGTGGCGTAGCGCTGATTGGCGGCGAATCGTTAGTGGATCGCATCGCGAGCGGGCGATGGTGGAACTTCGCGTTACCTCAGCCGTCGAGGGGCGCGCCGCCGTTGACGATGGAAAGCGGAGCACTCTCGACGATCTCGAGACCATAGCCAGGGAGATTGGCGAGGCGCGGCGGCTTGTCGGTCAACAGGCGCATCCTGCGGACACCGACTTCGCGAAGAATTTGCGCACCGATTCCGTAATCACGGAAATCCGCCTCGGGCGCGTTGAAGCGGGTGCTGGCGCGGCGTGAGCGGCGGCCGGGGGTGTCAATGTCGCCAGCGATAGCGTCCGACTCGCGCTTCAGATAGAGAATCACGCCTTTGCCGGCCAGCGCGATTTGTTCCATCGCAGCGTGCAGGAGGCCGCGCGTGTTGCGGGCGGTGTAACCGAAGACGTCGCCGGGGAGATATTCGCGATGGGCGCGGACAAGAATCGGCTCCTCGGGCGTGATGTAGCCCATCGTCAGTACCAGATGTTCGCTTTGATCGACGAGGTTGCGGAAGACGCTGGCGGTGAATTCGCCGAAAGCGGTCGGCAGGCGAGCCTCGGCGATACGCTGGACGAGGGTTTCAGTGCGCAGGCGATATTCAATGATATCGGCGACCGTTACGATCTTGAGGCTGTGCTCGCGGCTGAATTCGACGAGATCGTCGCGGCGTGCCATGGTACCATCGTCCTTGAGAATTTCGCAGATGACGCTGGCGGGCTTGAGTCCGGCGAGGCGGGCGAGGTCGACGCCGCCCTCGGTCTGGCCGGTACGGACGAGCACGCCACCGTCGCGGGCGCGCAGCGGGTAAACATAGCCGGGCGTGATGAATTCGCGGGGACTGGCATCCTCGCGCACCGCCTGCAAAATCGTAATAGCGCGGTCATGGGCGGAAATGCCGGAACCGGTAGCGCGGCGGGCCGTGATCGGCGTGGTGAAGGCGGTGCCGAGCGGAGCCTGATTATCGCCAACCATCATGCTGAGGCCGAGTTGATTGATGCGTTCAGCGGACATCGGGAGGCAGATGAGGCCGCGTCCATACTTGGCCATGAAGTTGATTGCGTCGGTGGTGACCTTTTCGGCGGCCATACAGAGGTCGCCCTCGTTCTCGCGATTTTCGTCATCCATGAGGATGACCATGCGGCCGCGGCGAGTCTCTTCGAGGGCCTCTTCGATGGAGATGAAGGGTGCGCGTGGGGTGCGGGGACGTGGAGCGATTTCACCGAACATGGCTGACCTCTGGAGCGCCGCCGGGGGGAAGGCCATCAGGCGATCACGGGCCGATCGGCGCTGTAGGGGGAATTGTAGCGCAAGGGCTGGAGGGTCGTGAACCCCCGAAGAGTGGGGGCGACTCAGGCCGGATGATGCCGACCGGTCAGCAGCAATGGCGCGTCCATGATAAGGTTCCCGCCAGGAACGCTATGCAATCCGGGAAGCGAAAGGCGGGGGCGGCTCGGGCGGGCGAAAGCGGGGATAGGCCGCAAGCGCTAAGCGTGATCCCGCCGGTGGGCGAATGCCTTGCCGTGGCGGCGAATGAGCCGGCGTTCGCGAAGCTCAATCATAAATGGATGAGGACGCTGGTACGGCGCGCGGTCGATGACTTGCGGCGCGAAGTAATCGAGTGGAACGGCAATCGGAATCATTGGGCAACGCGAGACGAGGTGATTATAGAAGTCGTGCGGCGGGCGGCTGCGGCGGCGGTCGAGGACGAGCCGTCGTTGAGGCGGGTGGTCAATGCGACCGGCGTCGTGATTCATACGAATCTGGGACGGAGCCGGCTGGCCGAATCGGCGATCGCGGCGATGGCTGAGGCCGCGCGATCGCCGGTAAATCTCGAATATGACCTGACGAGCGGTCAACGCGGTGAACGCGATAATCTCGTCGAAGAGCAGATCTGCGCGCTGACCGGCGCCGAAGCGGCAACGGTCGTTAATAATAATGCCGCGGCGGTTTTGATTGTCCTGAATACGCTGGCGATGGGGCGCGAAGTAATCGTCTCACGCGGCGAACTGGTCGAGATCGGCGGTGCGTTCAGAATACCCGACGTGATGACGCGGAGCGGTGCGCGATTGCGTGAAGTTGGGACAACCAACCGCACTCATCCGGGGGATTACACGAGCGCGATCAATCCCGATACGGCGCTATTGATGAAGGTGCATCCGTCAAATTACCGGATAGTGGGATTTACTTCCGACGTAGGATTGGAAGAGCTGGCCGCGATCGGCAAAGCGCACGGCTTGCCGGTGATCGAGGATCTCGGCTCGGGCGCGCTGTTCGATCTGAGTGCCTACGGATTGCCGCGCGAGCCGATGGTCGCAGAGCGGATTGCGGCAGGTGCGGCGATCGTGACCTTTTCGGGTGACAAGCTGCTCGGTGGGCCGCAAGCGGGTTTGATCGCGGGGCGGCGCGATTTGATCGAGCTAATTCGGCGAAATCCGCTCCGCCGAGCCTTGCGCTGCGACAAGCTGACCCTCGCGGCGCTTGAAGCGACCCTGAGAGTCCACCTGCGCAGTGATGATCTGGCCGAGGAATTGCCGACCCTGAGGATGCTAAGCCTGACGGTCGAAGAACTCAGCCGGAGAGCCGAGGGAGCGCGCGAGATTCTGGCGAGCCACTTGGGTCCAGCGTTTACGATTGAAGTTGTGATGTCAGAAGCTGAAATCGGATCGGGAGCATTGCCGGCCGTGCCGCTCGAATCGCGAGCGCTGCGCGTGACGAATCCGGTGATGGGTGCGGGCGCGATCGCGGCGATGCTGCGGCGGGCGCGGCCACCGGTAATCGGGCGAATTAAAGATGGCGCAGTCTATCTGGATATGCGCACGATAGAAGAGCCGGAACGGCTCGCGATCAAACTGCAGCAGCATCCGGCGTGATTCCTGCTGGATCTATTGCGTCACTTGCGAAAAGCGCCAGACGGTGCGAAAGATGCGCTCAAGTCGCGGTGACCCGAACGGAGGATGTCATGCCGGATAAGACCTACAAGATTGTCGAAGTGGTTGGCGTCTCGGATGAGGGGATCCAGGAGGCGGTGCGCAATGCGGTCGCGAAAGCCTCGCAGACCTTGCGCAATATCGATTGGTTCGAAGTGGCGAATATTCGCGGCGCGGTGCATAACGGCAAGCCCGAGTTTCAGGTTGAGGTGCGGATTGGCTTCCGGCTGGAAGGCAGTCCGGTGACCTGAGCGGCGATGCGGAGCCGCGAGAGTGGCGCGAGGCTCCGCAAGTAACGCTTGGAATCGCGCCAGGGTAATCGCAGATGTTGGTTTTAGCCGGTTACCGCGCCTATCATAATCGAGTGGAGGCGGGTGACCGGCGATGAAAATCTGTCCGCGCTGCGGCAAGACTTTCCCTGACAGTGAACGCTTTTGCGAGACTGACGGAACTGCGCTGGTAACCTCAGGCGGCGCGGGGCGTCAGACGGCAGCGACGCCGGAAGCTGCTGCGGGATTAGGCGGCGGAATCTGTCCGGAATGCGGCGGCCGTACGGAGCCCGGCGAGACGATCTGTAACTTTTGCGGAACGCGGCTGGGGCCTGAGACCAGCGCGGCACCAGCGTCGGCGGGCACAGCTTATACGGGTGGACCTGGCGGGCAGGGGCAGACGGCAAACCCCGAAGATTACGTTCCTGCGCACGACCGCGTCACCGCTTTCGGCCAGGACCCGAATTTCGGCGCTCCACCAGACTACGATCAAGCTCAATACGATGAGCCTCCGCGGCGCGGAATCATCGGCGCGCTCGGTTATATCGCGGCGGCGGTTATTGCGCTGGCAGCCGGTGCGGGCCTGGCAGTTTATCTGAGTACCCGGCATGAGGCTCCGCCTCCGGTAGCGCAAGCTTCGGCGAGTCCGTCGCCGTCGGTAGCGGAAGTTCCGTCGGGACCCTTAGCTGAGCTCGCGCGCAACATGCAGATTCAAGTAAAAGGGCCGGACCTGGCCGCGGCCTTGCAACGTGATCCCGGGTCGGCGCGGACCGTATTCGAGAATAACAAGGCGGGATTGCTCAATACTTACAAAGCAGCGCTGGCGACCGATTCGTCGCTCCATGATGGAATGGTGGTGCGGCTGAGCGTAAACCCTGACGGAACGGTCGCAAGCGGCGGGGTAATTACGTCGACGGCGACAAATCCGAGCCTTGACGCCGAAGTCGTGAGCACGATGAGCGGGTGGAAATTTCCGCCGGTGAGTGGCGGTGGTCCGGTGAACGTCGATTATCCGGTTATCTTCGCGGCCACTTCCACCGATATGGCCTCGATTGAATCCGATCTGAATACAAAGCTGGCGAGCGTCGGACCGAATGAGGTTCCGGAGTATACTTCGGCGCCGATGCCCGCGGCGACGCCGGCGGCCGTCGCTGCGTTGCCGCCCCCAGCGCCGGCATTACCGCCGCCTCCTCCAGTTCCAGCAGCAGCGCCACCGCCGGTAGCTTCGCGCCATACGCGCGGCCATACACGACATCGTGCGACGGAGGCGCGACCGAAGCCGTCATTAACAGAGGAAGTGATGGCGGCATTGCGGGCGAACCGGCGAACGCGGCGAGTGCAGGCGTATGCTGGTTACGGCGGGACGGTGACCTTGACCGGCAGCGTTTTTGACGAGAGGGACAAGGCCTTTGCTGAACGAACCGTCCGCAACGTCAGCGGTGTGACTTCGGTGATCGACAACGTGACTGTGCAGACGGCGCAATGGACAGTCAATCAGGATCGGATCCAGCGGGAACTGCAGAACGCTGGGCTTACGGGAGTGACGGTGCGGGTGATCGGCAGCGACGCTTACCTCGATGGTCAAGTAAAAACTAACCTGGATAAGGAGCGCGCGGTTACTATCACGATGTCCGCGGCGCCGGTTCAGGTGAGGGGCAATCTAATCCGTGTGGTTCCCGGTAATATTTTTGGCTTTTAACTAATGCCGGAAGATAGATCGGGCGAGGGGTCACCGGAACCGATTTTTTGTCATTGGGCCCTATTTGCCTATGGATCGCTGTTGACATTGCGCTGTGGCAATGGCTATATGACCTGAAGAGGCTCACCCGTTCGTCCTTTCCTTCAGAGAGGTTCTCATCGCAAATGGCTGACGCGCCAACGTCCTGCAAAGAGGCTTTCGAGCAATCCCCAAGCCGGTTTAACAAAGAGGCGGCAAAGGGTTTGTCCGCGGTCTATCAATTTGATCTTTCAGGCGATGGCGGCGGCAAGTGGCATATCGTCATTAACAATGATCAATGCAATGTGAGTGAAGGGGCTCATCCTTCGCCGAACATCACGATCTCGATGGCGGCTAAAGATTACCTCGACATGCTGGGTGGAAAGCTCAACGGCCAGATGGCTTTCATGACCGGCAAGCTACGAATCGCGGGCGATTTGGGTCTGGCGCTCAAGTTGCAAAGTCTTTTCAACTAACGCTATAAGGCTGGCCATGTCCGCAGTGATTACTTGTTGAAGCCCTCAGGGCCTGGATTGATCGATTAGAACCCGCCCGAAAAGTTTTAGCCAGAGCGCAACTCAGCATAGCGACGCACGATATTCCCGAAAGGGCATAAGGACTCGGAGCGGAGAAGCTGCGATGTCATTCGGAATGTTAACTTGGCGCCAGCGATTGGCGCGCCAAAGCGGTACAACGGCAAGGCTTAATAGCCGATAGACCGTGATCGGCTGAAACCTCACCGTCCGATTTGCAAAGAATTTTCAAAAGTATTAACAGCGAGACGAAACTTGGATCCGCGAGGATCATGAAAGGACTCCGATGAGTGGCCAAGGAAACAACGAGGAATTAGTGAACGAACAACAGACCGAAAACATGAATGATCGAGATGGCGAAGCAGTAGCCTCGAAGCTGTCGAAGGAATTGAGTAACTGGCGCCGGCGACGGACCTCAGGCCGGCCCCATCGGTTTGACTCCAACAATAGCAATGGAAGCTTCCAAGCGGACGCGGCCCGCACGATCAAGGTGCGCGGACATGAGACTCTGGTGATTCGCAAGCCGAAGTTGAGCGGTAAACCTTCAATGACGCCCGACCAGAATCGTTAGATCCACCTTCCGTTCGCGAGACACGAGGCGCAGCCTATCCGGCTGTGAACGTGTAGTCATTCAGTATTGCTCGTTACGACTGGGTAACAATTGGCCTTGAGGCGAGGCTAGGTACAAACTTGTGCCGCCGGCTTCTCTATCCTTGGCAGAAGAGTGTAGCAAGGCGCTCATCGCCGATTAGGGTGCCCGGTTCTCGCCCTGAATCTATGTAGCAGCTCCTTTCAATCCGGTTGAATCTATCTATTCCTTAAGCCATCGCTGCTGAAGCGGAAAAAATTACCGCTTGGCGCAAAGCGACGGCAGTTGTGCGCATGAAATAGCTGTATTTGCGCATCCCACTAGTACTGGCCTGAGGGTTGCAGTCTTCACTCAGTAGTTGATTGAAGCCAGAGCGACTGAGTGATGGCTATCGAGAAATAGCAAATTACCCGGCACTGCTGGAGGCAATCGCTAAGTTGCGGGTCAACACTGATCCGCCAAGGAGCGAGCCATGGGATATATCGTCGCGTGGGCATTGGGCGTGCCGGTGACCGTGCTGGTCGTCTGGTTCCTGATTAGAAACGTGCTGTAGGCGGCAGCAATCGCTGCCGATAACAGATAGTCAATCGCGAACAGAGTAGCACCATATCGGTGCATCAGCGGAAAGGAGATTCGATCATGAGTGGTAAAGCAGAAGAGATCAAAGGACGAGTAAAAGAAGCCGCGGGCGTTATGACTAATGACGAGCGGTTGAAGCAGGAAGGCAAAATCGATCAAGCCTCGGGCAAGGTCAAGCAGGCTGCGGAACACGTGATCGACAAAGCGCGGGACGCCGCGAAGGGCAACGCCTGAGTAAAGCCTGAGTGCGTTTGGTTGCAATCGCTGCCGGGTGAACGGCCGAATTGCAGTTGGGCAGCGGCGGGTCACTAAGGTGGCGCCGCCGCTGTCATTGATGAGATCGGGAGTCACAACTGACTAATGCTAGTAAGCAAGTCAGATGGCGCGCTCGCACTATAAGCTGAAGAATTCGTTAATCGAGATAAGGCGGGAGGATTTAGAATGAAAACAATAAAGACATTAATGACGTCTATTATGATAGGCAGTGCCGCAACAATTGGATTTGCCGCGTGTAATTCAGCGACGGCGATTGTGCCGCATAAGCTGGTAGCTACTTCGGGACAAGACACGGTTCCGATGTACCCGGACGAGCAAACTTTCCTCAAAGTATCGCATTCGTCTCAGGAAGGTGGAGTCACCGGAATGGTCGGCGACGTACAGAAGAACTTTACCGCAAAGCGGATCGAGGACCAGACGCCTGTGAAGGTTTTATCGAGCGACAGTAATGGCAGCGAAGTAGAAATTACCCAGGGGCCGATGAACGGCCAGGCGGGTTTCGTCGCTAATCAGAATGTAGATTAATTGCCTGAGATTTCCAAAGAGACTGACTAGTGTTGGCGAATCAATGGTCTAATCGAGCGGTGTAGTCACTGGTATGCCGATTGCTGCCTTTGATGATCATGCAGTCGAGGTGGCAATAAACTCACCGCCCGCAATTTACCAAGGAGTAGAGTAATGAAAAGTAAACTTCGCAATAGCCTGATTATTCCCGCAGCAGTCCTGAGTACGATGCTCGCGATCCCCGCATTCGCACAGACTGGCATGCCGCATTCGGCAGATAATACCACGAATCCGAACGCACAGAATGCGACGAATCCCGATGCCCAAGTACCGCCGCAGGCACCAGGGACCGCGGTCGGCGGTGCGCAACCTGCGGCCCCGGCCGATCAAGCGGATAGCAACAACCCGAGCACCGGCAGCAGCAATAGTTTCACGACTGCCGTGAAGGATACCGACATTACCGCCAAAGTGATGTACGGGTTGCATGAGAACGACGCGACCAGTGGCGCGGACATTCACGTGACTACCAACAATGGGATCGTCACGCTTTACGGCCGGGTGAAGAAGCATCATCAGGCAATGGAGGCCGTGAACGTTGCCAAGAGCACGGCGGGGGTCCGCGAAGTAGTTAACCAGCTTGCGGTAGCGAAGGACGTCAACGGCTAATGGTCGAGGAGTGCCGGCGGGGCAGCTCGCAGGCGTAGCGGACAAAGGGGTAAACGGGCCGCCGTAAATAACGGCGGTCCGTTTTGTCGTTTGCGGGGGCGGGCAGAGGCGGTCTCGCGAGGGAATCTGGTGCGCGAGAACCGAAACATACCGGCAGCAGATTGGCACGTGAAACGGACAACGGGCGTCCAGTCGCAATGCCCCTATCGGTCAATCGATCTGGAGCTGATGCACCGGCTTCCGGCGGACGCCAGCGGATGTATAGAATCGCGAAAAGCGAAGAGCAAATTCGGGCTGGGGGCAATCCGAGCGACGGTGGGATACGTTAGAATACTGCCGAACCAGCGGATTCGGAATTGCCTAGCGGAACGCATTTCACGGACAATCAGCAACGAGAGGCCGCCAACCGAATTGCAATGCAGTAGCTCGAGAACCGGGGCAGGTAAGAACAATGACGAATGAAGCTGGATTTATCGGTATCGGGGCGATGGGTTTACCGATCGCATCTAATCTGGCGGCCGCCGGAACGATGCTGCGGATCTATAATCGGACCGCGTCGAAAATGGAGCCGTTGGTGGCTAGGGGCGCGGCTCGCGCGGCAAGCGCATCTGACGCGGCGCTCCCAGGCGGGATCGTTTTCACGATGCTCGCTGATGATAATGCGGTGCGGAGCGTTACCCAGGGTGAGAATGGTTTGGCGGCGCGGCTCGCACCCGGCGGCATTCATGTTTCGATGAGCACGATCGCGCCTTCCACGGCACGGGAGTTGGCCGAATACCACGCCGAACGTGGCAGTATTTATCTGGCCTCGCCGGTATTTGGACGACCCGAGAATGCTGAGAAAAAGCAGTTAGTCGTATGCGTTTCCGGCACTGCGGCGGCGAAGGAACGCGTACGGCCGATGCAAGAAGCGATAGGGCGTGCGATTTTCGATTTTGGTGAGGCGCCGGACGCGGCTAATGTCGCGAAGCTGGCCGGCAATTTCATGATCGGAGCTGCGATCGAGGCGATGGCCGAAGCATTTACGATGGCAGAGAAAAGCGGCGTCGACCGGCTCAAGGTGGCGCAGATGCTGACGCAGACGCTATTCGCAAGCCCGGTCTATCAGAATTACGGGGCGATGGTGGCGGAAAAGCGCCATCAGCCGGCTGGGTTCAAGTTGCAGCTGGGGCTTAAAGATTTCGAGCTCGTGCTGAAAACTGCGAGTGAGACGCGCTCGCCGATGCCGCTCGCTAGCCTTGTGCGAGATCGCCTAGTCGCCGCGCTGGCCCATCGGCGTGATGAGCTGGACTGGTCGGGGCTGGCGCTGGGCGCGCTGGACGACGCGGGAATCAAATGATGGGTTGCTCGTGAAGCACACGACAATGCGTGACAGCTTTGGCGCACGCTTTGACAAATTATAGTGACTCTAAATGTGATTGTCTGATCGTGAAACGTTAACTATTGTTAGCCAACGCGCTGAATACTGGAGCGCGGATCGAACAACCAAGTGGCGGAAGCGAGCCGAGACGAACAAAAGCTCTGGCTGATCTTGTTCCAGATCAAGGCGATCAGAGCGCGCCTTAATTCGCTGGCGGTCCAGCGTGGATTGTTTTGGACGCTGGCGCTGGGAATCGGGGCGGCGGCGGGTATCGTCGGGGCGGCGCTGACCCTGGGTCCGCTGTCATTTCTGACGATCGCAATAATCCTGGGAACGGCCGCAATTCTCGGCAGTTGTATCGCAGCGCGATCGGCGTGGCAGATGCGCGCGAGCCCGGCACGGGCGGCGGCAATCGCAGACAGTAGGGCCGATCTGAAGGGGCGGCTCGCAACCGTCCATTCGCTGGCTCCAACCGATCATCGCTCTTTCCTGTGGCCCTACCTAATCGAAGATACTTATGGTGCGCGCGAGAGCTTTGAACCGTCGCGAGTCGAGCCGCGATGGCTTTCACGATCGTTCTGGGCCTTGCTGGGGGCGATCTTGCTGGCGGTCCTGCTGTTCGAGGGCGCTCTGGCCGATCGGACACGAGGCGTGGTCGTGGCGGGCGGTGGTCTCGCGCCGGGAGCAGTGACGGCTGACATCAACAATCTTGATATCCGTCCGGCCGATCCGTCTTTATCACCCAATGCAGAGATTTACGCTGATCCGGCGACGCTGAAAAGGTTGCAGGATCGTATCGCGCAGCAGAACGCTGCAAATGGTTCGCTATCCAAGCTGGTAGATAAGGCGCGAAGTTTCGCCGATGCGATTCAAAACGATATCGCTGGACGGCCGCGAGATAATCAGCCGCCGGTACAGATGCGCCTGACGGATAAGAGCGGCAAGCCGGACGACGGGAGTACTGGCGCTCAGGGCAAACCGCCGAATGCGAATGCGCAAGCCAATGCGCATAGCAGCGGGGGCGGCGCGACTAAGGATAATCAGGGTAACGGCCAGAATCAGACGCCGCCTGTGGGATCGGCGGCGCCGAACAGCGGCCTGGCGGCGAATCCTGGAAAGCCAGGGTCGCAGAATCCCGCCGATACGCAAAACGGACAGCCGCCCGATACCTCGCTGGCGGATGGCGAAGGGCAGGGCTCCGATCACGGTTCGGGCAGCGATCCGTCGAGTCTGTTCGGTGAACCAAGCGCGCAGCAGCTTGGCGCGGACAATTTCAAAATTGCGATAGATGCAGTTCCTTCAACTGAAGCCTCGGGACCGGGTAGTCCAGGTTACCTGCCGCCCAAAGTACGTGCGCCGATAAATACCACGCAATACCCTGACGAGCCGTTGGCGCGGGCCTCGATACCGGAAGCCGACCAGACGACGATCAAGCGGGTGTTTGAACGATGAGTGAAGCGCTAGCAATCGCGGCCGAGCGGGTGACGATCGCAGATTTCGCACGGGTCTTTCGCCGGATTCAAGGCGAGGTCCACAAGGTAATCGTTGGCCATGAACAGGCGGTCGAGCAACTGCTGAGCGCACTATTCGCAGGCGGGCACGTGCTAATCGAGGGCGTGCCGGGGACCGGCAAAACGACGCTGGTCAAGGTGCTAGGGTTGGCGCTGAACCTGAGTTTCAACCGAATTCAGTTTACGGTCGACCTGATGCCGGCCGATATCACGGGAACGCGAGTGATCCTGTCAGCCGATGGGCGGCGTGAATTCAGTTTTCAGCCGGGGCCAATCTTTGCCCATTTGCTGCTGGGTGACGAGATCAATCGGGCAACGCCGAAGACCCAATCGGCACTGCTCGAAGCGATGGCCGAATTGCAGGTTACAGTAGGCGGGACGACCTATCCACTTGCGCCGCCTTACTTTGTGATGGCGACCCTCAATCCGATAGAGATGGAAGGTACCTATCCGTTGCCGGAGGCGCAGCTCGACCGCTTTCTCTTCAAGGTCCAGCTTGGCTACCCCGGTGAGAAGGAGCTGGTGCGAATTGTCAGCTCGACCACCGGGCCGGAGCAAGCCGGAATCGAACCGGTTTTTGCAGCGAGCGAAGCAGCGGAGCGGATCGAAGAACTGAAACGGCTGGTCCGCGAAGTGATGGTTGCGCCGCCGATCGAACAATATGCGGCGCGGATGGTGCGGGCGACGCAACCGGATAACGTCCGGATTCTGGGGAATGAGCGATCGGCGATAGTAGTGGATGCGGTAAATCGCTACGTGAGCTTCGGCGCGAGTCCGCGCGGGGCGCAGGCGTTGATTCTCGGCGCCAAGGTGCGGGCGATGCTCGATGCGCGGGCGAATATCGCTTATGACGACATCGACGGCGTAGCGGCGGCAGCGCTGGAGCATCGGCTGATGCTCAATTACGCGGCCCATTCGGACAACGTAGGCGCCGGCGATATCGTCGAGCAGGTCGTGAAGGCGGTGCGCGCGGCGCGCGAGTAGGCGTCATGCTCGAAACGCGCGCCTTCGAGCCCAGCTATTTGGAACGGCTGGACGGACTAATCCTCGGGGCGCGGCGTGCGCGCACGTCGCGGGCCGGGCGGCGAGTGCTGGGCCGTCTGCAAGGGGCCGGTATCGAGCCGGAAAATTTTCGCGAATACAGTGTCGGTGACGATTTACGATTCCTTGATTGGAACGCCTACGCGCGGCTGGACGATCTGACGATCCGCACCTTCCGCGCGGAGCGGCAGGTCGAGATGACGATACTGATCGATGCGAGTGCCTCGATGGGCTTGCCGCATGACGATGACAAGTTGGGATTCGCGCTGCTACTCGGCGCGTCGCTCGCCTATATAGGAATGAACGAGAACGATCCGGTGCGGCTGGCGGCCTTTGCCTTGCGCCATGGCGTCCCGGATCTGGTCGTGACACCGTTCCGGCGTCGGCGCGAGACCTATCCCGAGTTTCGTGAATTTGTCGGCGGGACTAAGTGCGGCGGTGAGACGCAACTCGGTGCCGCGGTGCATCATCTGATGCGCGAGCGGCGGGCGCCCGGGATCGTGATCGTAATCTCAGACTTTCTGGTGAGTGCTGCGGATTACGAAGACGCCTTGAGCCAGTTGCTCGCCGCCCATCACGAGGTGAAGGCGATCCACGTGATGGGCGATCGCGAGCGCGAGGGCAATTATCCCGCTGGAAGTTACCGCGTGCGCGATTGTGAGACCGGCGTGTTGCGCGATGTGACGTTCAATCCGGCGATGGCGGAGTTGTGCCGTCAACGTGCTGAGCGTCACGCGGCGCAGGTCAGCGGGTTTTGCGCGCGGCGCGGAGTGACTTATATGCCAGCCTTTGGCGCCTCGCGGCTCGATGAGATCCTGACGCGCGAATTTCCACGTTTTGGGGTGATGGCCTGAAATGGGTCTGCTGGCACCAATCAACCTGCTTTACGCGGCAAGCCTGGCGGTGCTTGTGCTTATCTATTTGCGCGCGCGCTCGCGGCCGACGATAGAAGTGGCGTCGCTGATATTATTCGAGGAAATCCCGGCACCGGTAGCTAAGAGCCGATTTTTACGGCTGGATCTGCCGTTCTGGCTGGAGGCGCTGGCATTAACGGCGCTCACGCTGGCGATCGCTGGGCTCTATATCAGGAGTAGACGGCC
>DATKPK010000107.1:0-11746 GCA_035524095.1 Binataceae bacterium (SeqCode)
GTCTCCATCCCTTCGATGCGAGCGAGCTTCGGTGTGGTGAGAATGCCGTTGGCCTGGATCAGGTAGCGAGCCCGCATCGCGTCGCCGCGATCGGTATAAACAATCCACCGTCCGGCCTCTTCATCCCACTCCGTCTTTTTCACCGTGGTGTGGAATAGACAATGCTTATAGAAGTCGAACTTCTCAGCCATCTTCTGGCAGTACTCGAAGATTTCAAAACCCGACGCAAATTTCATCGTCGGGTAGTATCCGGTTTCCTCCAATAGAGGAAAGTAGCTGTATGATTCGACATCACAGGCGATACCTGGATAGCGGTTCCAGTACCACGTGCCGCCGACATCGCCGCCCTTCTCACAGAAACGCACGTCCGTGAATCCTGCCTCGCTGAGCTTATGCCAGAGCAGCAGCCCGCCGAAGCCAGCGCCCACGACGAGAATCTCGCACTCGTCGGTCAAGGCCTCGCGAGGAACCGGATCTGCGGAGTAAACGTCTTGAAGATACTTGCTGAATTCTCCCTCCATCGGCATGTAGTCGGCCGCGCCCCGCCGCGTCTCTTTGAAGGCGCGGTACTTGGCTTGCTCCTCGGCGTTGAAGACTGCGCCTACCGGCTGGGGCGGGAGAGTTTTGAGCGATTCATCCTCGGTGACCGAGTAGCCTCGGCCAACCACATTCTCCATCGTACTGGCAGCGCGGGTGTTGAAGGCCTTCAGTCCAGTCGTGGGGTCAATGCTGATCGACGTCATCTGCTTCTCCTATATTATTCGAATCTCTTCTATTCCATATTGTTTGACATCAGTTCAATAGCTTACCAATTCGTCGACGCCTTGGGTTGCCGACAGAGTGATGGATTCAGCGACAGGTCGAGATTGGAACTGTCGGGCTTCGTTCCAGTATATGTCGAGTGCTGGGATCTAATTGGTGCCAATCGGGGACGCGGAGAATTCGGTCAGGTAGCCGGCGGGGTTGAAGCGGCCGATGCGGCCGGTCGGTTCGGTGAACCATAGGTTGCCGTCGGGACCGGCGGTGATAAAGCCGGGGACAACGGTATCGGGTAGAAAGAAGGTGCTGACCTTGCCATTAGGATTGACACGGCAGAGCGCATGAGCGTGGCCGATCACGACCCATAGATTACCGTCAGGACCGGTTGTCAGACTCAGCGGTGGGCCATGCGTGGGGAGCGGATATTCAGTGAGGTCACCCGAAGTAGTCAGGCGGCCGATGCGGCCAACAGCGAGCTCGGTAAACCATAGATTGCCATCGGGGCCCGCGACGACATCGTTGGGCAGGCTGCCGCTATGAGGCAGCCGGAACTGATCCACGCGGCCATCGGGGGCAAGCCGTTCGATGCGGTCACCTTGATTGTCGGCGAAGTAGAGCTTGCCATCGGGACCGGCGGCAATGCCGGCGGGGCTACCTGCGGTCGGGAGTGCATATTCGGTCAGAGTTCCGAGGGGGGTTACACGGCCAATGCGATTGGCGGCGTGCTCGGTGAACCATAGGTCTTTGCCGGGGCCGAGAGTGATCGAGGCGGGACCGCTATCGGGAGTATGCAGAGGGACGTAATCGGCAGCGCCATTCAGGGCGAGGCGGCCGATGCGATTAGCGCCCGGATCCGTAAACCACAGGGCATTGTCTGGCCCGGCGGTAAGACGCTCAGCGATCCCGTCATGCTTCAGATCGAAGACCTCGAGTTGACCATTCGGGGACATGCTGCTGAGACGATTCTTGTGAAAATCGGTAAACCAAAGGTTGCCGTCGGGACCTAGAGCGATCGCGAAAGGCAGCGCCGCGGGTGGCTGTGGGGGGGCCTCGGGCAGCGAGGGCGGTGCCGGGAGCGCTGCTGCGGTCGCCAGAGTTGTAGCGGTATTGGCGGGTGGCTGATTACGCGCGGCGCATCCGCTTAGCGCAATGATCGCGACGAGCAGCGTTGCGGCAGAGCTGATGGCCAGCGCGATGGACGAGGTTCGGTATATAAGATGCTCGGGCAATTAACGTCGGACGCTTCGCAATGTAGCCGCGAAACAGGCTAGCAGTGCCCGTTCGGAATTTACAGCGGGCGGCGGGAGGACCAACCAGCGTTTGTCCGCAAGGGTCAGGAGTCGCGGCTCGTGCGGATAGCGATCGCTTTGAGCGCCTTGGCGCGTGCGGTAATTGCGGGGTCATCGAGGGCCTTTTCCAATTCGAACGGCAGCCGCCAAGTCCAGTTCGTGTCGCTCAGGGTGCCTGGGGTGTTGATGCGCGCATCCCAACCAAACGCATCCTGAACCGGGATGAAGGCATAGCGTGACGGAGCAGCGTAGAGCGAACTGAGGATGGCGTCGATATCGTGCTCATGCAGCTGCACGATATGCCAGTCCAGCCCTTCGAGCTGCAACGACTCTACAAACTCACGCCGCTCCTTCACGGGTAGCTCGCGCCACCATTCGATGAGCGGCTCGGTATCGTGCGTGCCGCTGGTAGCGAGGGATAGCTCCGAGTATTCCGAAGGGCGCAGATAGCGCGGATGGGGACTCTTCCAATCCTTCTCCCAGCGCATCACCTTGTAGCCAGGAATGCCGAAGCGGCTGAGCGATTGCCGAACAAAGGGCGGTACGGTGCCGAGATCCTCGGCGATGATCGCCATCTCGCCGGCTTCCTGAACGACGGCACTGATGACCTCCTCGCCGTGAATCAGCTGCGTCGGTTCGTCGGGCGGGTAGAATGCGCCTTTGGAGTCGGGGGCGAGGCCGAACGAGAAGGTTCGGTAGAGGCCGACGACGTGGTCGATGCGGAGAAGATCGTAGAGCTGGCGCGCACGCCGGACGCGCATCCGTATGAAGCGGTAACCGCGCTCGTGCATGAGCGGCCAATTCGGCATCGGCAGGCCCCACCGCTGGCCCGTAAGTGAAAAGGCGTCGGGGGGAGCGCCGACCGTTCGCTGGAGATCGAAGAGCTCCTGATTGGTCCAGACCTCAGCGCTTTCGTGACCTGGCGAAAAGGCCATGTCACCGCCGAGCAGGACGCCACGGCTAGCCAATTCGGATCGCATTGCGGCCCATTGGCGATGGGCGATGAACTGTAGCCAGATATAAAACTCGATAGGCTCAGCAAGCGCCTTCGTAGCTTCTGCCAGTGCTGTTGGGTCACGGTTTTCGAGGCCGTCAGGCCATTGGTGCCATGAGACCCAGTGATACTTCTCTTTGAGCGCGCGGAACAGGGCGTAATCGGGCAGCCAATCCGCGTTCTCGCGGGCGAATTGATCGGCATGGCTATGGTCGTCGGGAGATGCGTGATCCCGAAAATGGCGGAAGGCTAGATTGAGCAGATTCAGTTTGGTGGCGCGATGCCGGACGAGATCGCGCGGCGCGTCGCGATTGGCGGTGCGAGCCTGGGCCAAAGCGGCAGCGTCGATGCCGGGGAGTCCCTCCAGTGCGAGGTATGACGGATCGATGGCGGCCACGCTCATCGCGGAATAGGGGCTAAGTTCGCCCGGTGCGGTTTCGTCGAGCGGTAGTAATTGGATAAGCCGGAAGCCCATCGCGCGGGCGAGCTCGCCCATCGGCAACAAGCCATTAATGTCACCACGCCCGAGATCGTGCGCGGAGTTTAGCGAGAAGAGCGGGATTACGAGTGCAGCGATGCGGCCTATCATCAGGGTATCGGTAAATCCTAGCTGACCGCGCCGCCTCAGGGCTGCATAAAAACCTCGTTTCGCTCCTCGAATGTTAACCGACCTGAACTGCTAAGACTACGACCTCGGCAATTTAATCTATAGGTCACAACTTGAGCTGAGCCCTTGCTTAGATTTGCACAGTCGCATCGAGGCGACAGACACGCGGGTTGGCAATCGTCGCCTCTTCGTCACGCGCCAGTTCCTGGCCCACAGGTGAACGATAGGCCTCTCGCCCGGCCTCGGCGCTATCGAAGATGAGAAGCGCCATCCGCTGTCGTTCTGGCTCAACGCCGGGTTTCGTAGCGATGCGTCCGATCAGGTAAAAGCGCAGGCCCGGCATCCGGCGGGCGATATGCGTGTGATGGTTCAGGTAGTGCGACTCGGCCGCGTCGTAATCGTTGCCGTTGAGTTTGAGATCGAATTCCGCAGCCATCAGCATGCAGTTCGTACCTGGCTTCGCGTCGAACGGAACTATGACTTCGGAATCCAGGTGAATCCAACGGACGTGAGTCAAATGCTCCACTCCGTCATCAATGAGGGGCTTGGCGACTGGAGAATCGCGCATAGCGGTTCGCATGGCAGACAAGTCATCGAAATTGAGCGCGGCACCACGATAATAAGGCGCTGGATGGTTCTTCGAGCCGAGCAATCTGCCGGTGATATAGTTGCGCAGACCGGGCAAATCACGGGCAAGCCGGACGTGGTTGCCGATGTAATTCTGCTCCTCGGCGGTAAGGTCCGTGCTCTTGAAATCGAACAAGGCGAAGAGTGTGCGCATGGTGGTGATGCTCCTTATCGCTGAGCAAATCGGCTGATGAGATTAGGCGGTGGTCCAGCCGCCGTTGGGGCTGATGACCTGGCCGACCATGAAGCCGGAGTCGTCGGAGGCGAGGTAGAGCGCGGCGGCAGCGATGTCGCGCGGTTGGCCCATCCGGCCGATGGGCGTGTTTTGAATGACCCAGGCGCGAGCCTCAGGCTGCATCAGCTCAGTCATCGGCGTCTCGATGAAACCCGGAGCAATCGCATTGACGAGTACGCCGAATTTCGCGACCTCAAGCGCGATGGATTTGGAAAACCCGATAATGCCCGCCTTAGCGGCGCAGTAGTGCGAGGCGCCCGGCAGGCCAGCGGTACCAGCAATCGAGCCTTGGTTGATAATGCGGCCGGATTTTTTCGGCAACATCACCTTGAGGGCCTCGCGGGTGCAATAGAACGTCGCGTCCAGGTGCGTGGCGAGCATCTTGTGCCAGTCGTCATCGGTGAGATCGACGGTACCTGGCATGACCTGTTGCTGATCGGAGCGAGTCCTGGCAATACCAGCGTTGTTGATCAGAACGTCGATGGTGCCGTAAGCAGTGAGAAAATCGGCGAACATTTTTTTGACAGCCGCGCTGCTGGAGACATCTGCGATGAAGGGCTTGGCCCGGCCATGAGCGCGTTCGATCTCGGTGACAACATTCTGAGCCGCCTCGGGCCGGACGTCATTGACGCCGACTTTGGCGCCTTCGCTGGCGAACAACAGAGCCATCTCGCGGCCGAGCCCTGAGCCGCCCCCTGTGATAAGAACTGCCTTGCCATCAAGCTTCATCATGGTTTGCTCTTGCCTTCCTTAAGCTGCCGTTTCCAGTCGAGTCGCCGGGCCTCGGCACCGGCGGCCTCAGCTTCCTTTATCATGCCTTTCTTCTGATAGAACATGCTGAGGTTGGTAAAGGCCAAAATATCGTCGGGCGCAACTTCGGTGTAGCGCTTAGTCACCTCGATAGCAGCGTCCAAATCGCCCTTGGCCTGATAGCACATCGCGAGGCCAGTCATTGCGTCAGTCGATTTGGGATCAAGTTCGGCCGCCTGATTGTAGAGTTTGATAGCCTCGTCGTAACTACCGTCGGCGTAGACATCAACCGCCTGATCACATAGCTCCTCGGCTTGCGCCTGAACATCTTCAGTGGACATACGAGCCTCCGCGGAAGCTAGCATAGCCCCTTTGGCGGCCTAGCCAAATCCCGGCGTGAATAGATCTAATTGCTCTTATTAAGCGATTCCAAGAGTTCATAGAGAAGATCAAATGATTCTAAATTAACCTATTTGCATCTATATCAATCTGTGCTAATAGACGTTTTATGTGGCCAAATCTCCAAAGAAAACTGGTCACAGGGCTCGATTTCAAGATCGCCATCACGGGTTGCAAGGATGTTCCATCAGAGAGTCGCACGCATAAGGCTGGCCAGGCGACCGGCCCAATAGCCTCCGCATTTTATCGCCGGAGCTTATAAGGGAGAGGGTAGCGGTATGAGAATTCACGGTGAGGTACCACAAGGGCAGGGGCAATCGTCAAAGCAGCGGTCTCCTCAGGACAAGACTTCAAGGGTCCGGGCTTATCGCCCGAGATGGTGGTTGTTGGGAGGTCTGGTGATCGCCGGCCTCACCTTTGGCGGAATGCCCGGACGGGCGTCGGCCAATTGCACTGTTGCACCAGGAACCGTAATCACCAGGGCGAACTGGCAACAGTACAAGGACTGCTTCAGCGATGGCGAGCAAGTCTTATGGAACGGCTCCGAGTTCTGGAAGATGCCAGATGACGTCGAGATTCATGTCGGCCAACAGCATGAATGGACACTGCCAAAGCCATGGATCGAAGCGACCGAGAAATACGGCAGTCAGACGCAACTGACGAAGCAGCCCGACGGGGAATACAAGATCGAGAATTACACAGCGGGCACCCCATTCCCGAATCCGACCGGACCCGATAAAGGCACTGAGATTGCGGCGAATGTCACTTACAGGATGGGTCCGCATATAACGGCGGTTTCACTCAATCAGGGTAACAACGGTTACTTCTATACCAAGGACCGCTTTGGCAATTACTCGAGCCAATACTCTGACGTGGTCTACCGTCAGCTGGCCTACAATTGGCAGACTGACCAAGGGATTCCAAACACAGATCCGGGGGCCGCGGGCGCCTGGTATTCGGAATGGCTGATGGTCCAATGGCCCGAACAGTCGAAATACACCGCTGTACTGACGCTTCTATGGCAAGACAATCTCAAAGACGATGACGACTATGCGTTTGTGCCCGCCCTACGCCGATCGCTGCGTTTATCTTCATCGGCGCGCTGCGCCCCGCTCCTTGGCAGCGATATGGTGAAGGATGATCAGCGGGTCGGCTGGAACGGCGGTGTCGGCAAATTTGAGGGGACATACATGCGCGATCAGAAGTTGCTGGCGCTCATGGATATGAACGGCAAAGCGGCTGGGACCTTCCCGGGGGAATACGATGGGATATTGGGTTGGCCGAAGCCATCGTGGGGTAATTGGGAAACGCGTGACGTCTACGTGGTCGACATTCACCGGATCCCTTCCATGGCGGCAGGATATTGTTATGGCAAGCGGATCGACTACGTCGACAAACAGTATTACGCCAACCTCGCTGAGGACATCTACGACTCCAACATGAAGCTCTGGAAGGTGATGTGGGTAGGTTTATCGCCAGCGCAGTTCGACAATTATGGCGAGCAACCGGGCTTGTGCGGCATCGTGGAAGACTACTGGGACGTCCAAAACGATCATGTCAGCTACATCACGGGTTTCGGCCCAAAGGGGATGTGCTCGACAGTGGACGGTCAGATCAAGCCTGAATACAACAACATCACGAAGTACTCGACGCCAGGTGGGTTGATGCAAATGATGCGGTAGAAGTGCAACCAGGATCAAAGACGAGGGGGCGGCGGCGTGGTAAGCGTTGCCGCCTTTTCCTTTGGATCAAGCCATGGTCTGGGCGTATCGCTGTCGGTGGCGATGATGATAACTTTTCGGCTAGGCCCCTGCGCATCATGAACGACATACGTCGCCTATGCTGAACAACGAAGAAGTCGAAGAAGTCCTGCGGGAGTGTTTTGACCCGGAGATTCCGGTCAACGTACTCGACCTGGGGTTGATCTACGACGTAGCCGTCGAGGGTCACGCGGTCAATATCAAGATGACGCTGACGGCGCCTGGCTGCTCGATGGGCGCAATGATCGCGACGGAGATCGAAGACAAGCTGCTGGGCTTGCCCGATTGCGAACGAGCGATCGTCGAGATCGTATGGGAGCCGCCGTGGACGCCTCATCGGATGAGCGAGGCGGCGCGCAAGCAATTAGGGCTGGACGATTAAACAGGACATCAAGAGTCTGGCCCTCAAGCGGAGAATCAGTCAATCGAAGTCGCTCAACCCGAACTAGAGGGATTTTGAAGCCAGGAGTGAGATAAAATCACGGGGTAATGAGCTCACACAGAATCAGATCGAGATTCTTCGCCTTACCGTGCGAGAATGACAAAAATAGAGCGGGCAAGCCCACGTCAAACTGACTGACCCATCACCCTGCCCAGTCGGCAAGAGGCTTTTACTTAAAAGCTTCGCTACTCTGTTCTCGGTAGCTCACGGATCGATCAGGACGCCGGGGTTGAGGATCGCGTGAGGGTCAAGGGCCTTTTTGGCGGCCTTCAGTGCCAGTGCGAAGCCGTCGGGACGCTGGCGGTCGTACCAAGGCCGATGGTCACGTCCGACTGAGTGATGATGCGTGATCGTTCCGCCAAGGCTAATTAGCTCGTCAGATATCACCTGCTTGATCTCGTCCCATTGCTCAAGTTCGGAACCCCGCTTGCCCGGAGCAAGAATCGTGTAATAGGGCGCAGGACCGTCGGGATAGGCGTGGGTGAAACGGACGGTAACGGTTCCCTTGCCACAGACCCGATTCACAGCATCCTGGGCGGTCTGCATGATGCGGCGGTTGAAATCCTCGAAGCGGTCCCAGGTGATGGCAGTCTCGAAGGTCTCGCTGACCATGCCCATCGCGACCACGGTGTCGCGTAGATAAGGGGCATTGAGGAACGCCTGACGCCAAGCTCCGGCTGCGCCCTCGTGCGTGGCCGCGCTGTCAGTACTGGTCCTGCCAGCGTCGGAGGGAATCTGGCCGCCGAAATCGGAGCAGCATTCGAGCGCACGAGCCATCCACGGTTCGAGTGTGTGATCGGCGGACTCGAAGGCCAGCACCAATACGGCAGCATCGCCCTCGTTAGCTCCAGCATTGGCAGCTTCGCCCGGATCGAGCAGGCGGCAATTAGCGGGATAGAGCCCAGCTTGCGAAATCGCACGGACGGCCTTAGCGCCCGTGGCGAAGTCAGGGAAGTTGATCGAGGCGCCAGCGCGGAATTTGGGACGATCCTGAAGACGCATCCAGGCTTCAGTGATGATGCCCAGTGTGCCTTCGGAACCGATGAACATGCGATCCGGGCTTGGGCCTGCGCCGGAACCTGGGAGGCGGCGCGACTCGATGATGCCGCTGGGGGTCACGACTCGAATCGACTCGACAAAATCGTCGATATGAGTATAGAGCGTCGCGAAATGGCCGCCGGAACGGGTGGCGATCCATCCGCCTAAGGATGAGAACTCGAAGGACTGAGGGAAGTGGCGGAGCGTATAGCCATGCGGACGCAACTGATCTTCGAGGGCGGGACCAAGGACACCGCCCTGAATGCGTGCCGCGCGCGACGCCCGGTCAACTTCGAGGACTTTATCGAGGCGGGTCAAATCGATCGAGACGGAGCCGCGATAATCGCCTTGCGAAGGCGGTTCGACTCCGCCGGTGACACTTGAGCCGCCGCCGTAAGGACTGACGGCGATGCGCTGGCCGTCGCACCATTCGAGGATGCGAATCAGTTCCGCTTCGTCGCGGGGGAAGGCGACCAAGTCAAACGGATTAGCGAAGTCGCGGCGGAAGGCGCGCACGATATCGCGAAAGCTGCGGCCGTAACTGTGAGCGGCACGCTCCCATGCGCTCGCCGTGAAGATAGATGCAAGCGCGTCGGGCGGCTTGATGCGCGGGGCGCGCAGGTTGAGATCCGCTTCAGTGGGAGTCGGCAGAATTTTCAACTCAGCGAGGCCGAAGCGATGGGCCATTTTCTCGGCCATGCGCTGCTTCTGTTCGGCGTTCGGCCCCTGATCTTCGTAGCCCCATCCCCAGAATTTGCGCCTGCGCTCGGCCATCGAAGTTCGCTCCTATCGAATATACCGGTGAAATGACTGGGGCAATTTTGCTCCGTTGTGAGCCGAGACCGCAAGGCAGTTACACCCTAAGAATGCGTGACGCTTGCGCGCGTCTTCAAGGCTTCGTATCTGTCATCATCGTAGCCAGGAGCAAGGCTGATGAGTGATGAGATGATTTCGGCAGTGGATAACCACCCACGTAAGCGCGTTAAGGTCGGCGGGGTCGAGATGGCCTACGTCGATACGGGCGAGGGCGAGCCGATCGTTTTTCTGCACGGCAATCCAACGTCGTCGTATCTGTGGCGCAACGTCATTCCCTATCTTGAAGGGCAGGCGCGGTGCCTGGCGCCGGATCTGGTCGGGATGGGCGATTCAGGCAAGGAACCGAACGGGGCGTATCGCTTCGTCGATCATGCGCGTTATCTCGACGGCTGGTTCGACGCGGTCGGGCTGAAACGCAACGTCACACTTGTAATACACGACTGGGGATCCGCGCTGGGATTCCATTGGGCCTATCGGAATCAGTCGAGCGTGCGGGGAATCGCATACATGGAGGCGATAGTGCGTCCGCTGAAGATGGCAGAATGGCCGCCCGCGTCACAGCGGATTTTTCAAGGATTGCGGAGCAGTACGGGCGACGAAATGGTATTAGAAAAGAATCTTTTCATTGAGCGGATTCTGCCCGGCAGCGTGATCCGCAAACTCGCGGAAGAAGAGATGGCCGCCTACCGCAAGCCGTACCTTGAACCCGGAGAATCACGGCGGCCGACACTGACGTGGCCGAGGCAGATCCCGTTCGACGGCGAACCGGCGGACGTCAATGCAATAGTGGAAGCCTATGCGGCTTGGCTCGCGTCGAGTAGTCTGCCGAAGCTCTTTATCAACGCTGAACCGGGCGCAATTCTGACTGGTGCACCGCGGGAATTTTGCCGTCGGTGGCCGAATCAGCGAGAAGTGACGGTCAAGGGTTCGCACTTTATCCAAGAGGATTCGCCGCACGAGATTGGACGAGCGATCGTGGAGTGGTACGGCACGCTGCCGTCCTGCTAGGGTGAGGCAGAATTTTGTCACCGCACGCGGCAGTCGTCGAATACGTGGAAGTTACATATCGGAGCGGCAAGCTCGGTGTGCGGGGAAGCGTCTGGAGTTAATCGTCGATGGAAAATCTGGGAACGCTGCTATTCGAGATCCGCGAGCACATCGCTTATATCACCTTGAATCGGCCGGAAGCGGCCAATGCGATGAACCTGGAACTCGCGCGGGAACTCGAACAGGTCGCGCTGGAGTGCGAAGAGAGTAGCCAGGTGCGCGCGGTCCTGCTGACTGGCGCGGGCAAGATGTTTTGCGGCGGCGGTGACTTGAAAGCATTCGCGGCGGAGGACCCGACCCATCTGCCGGCCTATTTGAAGCGGGTCACGCTCTACCTCCATAAAGCGATTCATCGGTTTGCGCGAATGCGCGCGCCGGTCGTGATGGCAGTTAATGGCAACGCGGGTGGCGGCGGGATGAGCCTCGCGTGCGCAGGGGATATCGTGCTCGCGGGCGAATCGGCACGTTTCACGATGGCCTACACGCGTGTCGGACTGACGCCCGACGGTTCATCGACATATTACCTGCCGCGGATTATCGGACTGCGGCGCACGCTCGAATTGGCGCTGACGAATCGAGTGCTGACGGCAAAAGAAGCAGAGGCGATCGGGCTGGTGACGCGCGTCGTTCCGGATGATCAGTTGATCGCGCAGGCTGAGGCGCTGGGCAGCGAGTTGGCGCACGGGCCGACGCGCGCCTACGGTGGGGTCAAGCGCCTGATGTATAGTACGGCCAACAATACGCTCGATGAGCAAATGGAGCTCGAGAGCGAATGGATAGCAGATATGGCGCGGACGTGGGACGCGCAAGAAGGGATCGCGGCATTTGTGGGCAAGCGGGCGCCCAAGTTCAATGGGCAGTAGACTTCAGGTTCCGAGGCCGGACGCGTGCAAACCTCGCGGCGGCACGGGCTCAGAGGCCCGGCTTATGAAATGAGCAGACATGGACATGAAAGACCGGTCAGGACCGGGCATAGTGTCTTA
>DATKPK010000108.1:0-12534 GCA_035524095.1 Binataceae bacterium (SeqCode)
GTGCCCTCATAAATCTCAAGGAGTTTGGCGTCGCGCATCAGCTTTTCAACCGGATATTCCTTCATAAAGCCGTAACCGCCGAAGATTTGGACGGCGTCGGTCGTAATACGCATGCAAGCCTCGGAACCGAAGAGCTTGGCGTAGCTGGAAACGACGTTGGGGAATTCGCCGCGATCGACCATCCAGGCCGCTTTGTGAGTCAGCAAACGCATCGCCTCGATACTTACCGCCATATCGGCCATCATGAATTGGATAGCCTGAAAGCTCGCGATAGGCTGGCCGAAGGCACGGCGCTGTTTTGAATACTTGAGGCATTCGTCGAGCGCGCGTTGAGCTACTCCGGTCGCGATCGCACCAATCTCGGGTCGGCTGCGATCGAAGGTGCCCATCGCGTATTTGAAACCCTCGCCTTCGCGCCCAACCAAGGACTCGAGCGGCAACCGCACCTCGTCATAGACAATTTCACCAGTGTCAGCGGCGCGCTGGCCGAGCTTGCCATGCATCCGGTTTTGGGTGACGCCCGGCAGGTTTGAAGGAAAGACGAAGCATGAAATGCCACTGTGCTTGAGGCGTTTGTCGCTGGTGGCGAAGGTGACGATCCAGTCAGCCATCGACCCGTTCGAGATGAAGTGCTTGGTACCGTTGAGAACGAAAGAATCGCCGTCGCGGCGATAGGTCGTGCCCAGCGCGGCGACGTCGGAACCGGCGCCAGGCTCGGTCAAGGCAAAGGCGCTGAAGCTAAGTTTCTCGATCAAGCCGCCCAGATAGGTGCGCTTTTGCTCGTCGTTGCCAGCAATCAATAGAGGCAACGCGGCAAGGTCATTGGCGCTGAAGGAATTCGAGATACCAGAGCATCCGTAGTTCAGTTCTTCCTGAATGAGGCAGGTCTCCAGAATGTTGAGGCCCGGTCCGCCCAGTTCTTTCGGCACCCCGAAGTTGATAAGGCCGGCGTCAAAGGCCTTGGCGCAGATATCACGAGGGAAGGTCTCTTTTTCGTCATATTCCCTGGCGCGAGGGATAATCTCCTGCTCGCTGAATTTGTGCGCTAGCGCCTTTAGTTCGCCCTGCTCTTCAGTCAACTCAAAGCCGATCATTGCTACCAATCTCCAAGGCGGGATGCCGTTCGCAGGTTAGCAAACCGTCAGGGCGGGTGTTAATCGATCTAATCTCCGGGTTTGCCATGATTTAGCTTGAAAAACTCGAGCGCTCTAACTAAGGCTGAGATGCCGGAGCATGGCAGCGAGGCCGCGGATGCCGCCGAATCGCAATCTAAGGAGAATCGCCGATGTCAGTTACTTTAATCGCAAAAATCAAGGCCAAAGAGGGTAGTGAAGCCAAGCTTCAAGAAGCTTTTCAGGACATGATCAAGAAGGTGCGAGCGGCCGAACCGGGCTGTCAAGCTTACGTGCTCCACAAGTCAAACGATGATCCCACGTTGTTCGTATGGTATGAGACCTACGCCGATCAGGCGGCCTTTGATAACCATCGCAAGACCGACCACATGAAAGAAATGGGCGGCCGGATCAAGGACCTGCTGGATGGGCGTCCGTCGATTGAGATGCTGACCGAACTCGATCGGAAGTAATCGCGACAGATAGTTCTTGATCGGCAGGGGTGGGCGTCGCGAAGGCATCGTCCACCCCTGCTGGATTATCGCGGCGGCAGCCGTGGGAATAGGGGAGGATGTAAAGGTGCATGCACCTTTACATCCTCCCGCAATGGCTGAGGCGACGGGGCCAGGCACGCGCGCGAAGCGTGTGTGCCTGGCCCCGTCGTAAGAGATAGACTGGGAGCGAGCCTCACAGGGAACTAAGAGTCGTATCTCGATATGCCGCGCACGATCCTGATGGGAGATCCCACCTACTTCTCGGTACTTGGTGGCGCGAATCCTCATACGCGAAATGCGCTGGGAATGCGGAAAGCCGTGGACGCAGATCGGGCGCGGCGGCAGTGGCATCAGCTTGCCCGCACGCTCGTGGAGCATGGAGTTGAAGTCTGCGTAGTCGAACCGCATCAAGGGATTTCAGGATTAGTCTATCCAGCAAACGCGGGATTTCTTTTTCCATTGGCTGGGGCGACAAAGGGCAATCAGGCGGATCTCGCGAAACAGTTTTACCTTGCCAATCTGTTACCGAGCCGCGCGGCCGAGCGCGAGGTTTACCGACCGTTTATCCAATCGATGGGTTATCAGACACGGGCTGTAGAAGCGCGCTTTGAGGGTGAAGCCGATTTTTTCCCAGCCAGCCGCTATATGCTTTTTACCTACGGGGTTGTCGAACGGCAGCGCTTCGTGCCGAGGCTTGGATTGCCGCCGTGGAAGCGAGTCTACGGCTTTCGCTCGGACCGCCGGGCGCTGGATGAGCTACAAGGCTATATTCACGGGCATCCGGTATTGCCACTCGAATTGCTGCTCGAGGCGCACTATCACGGCGATACGGTATTGTGCTCGTTCGGGCCGAATCGCGAATTCCTATTCGCGTACCTTGACGGGCTGACGCCGGCCTCCGGTGAACAGTTGCGTCAGGAATTCGGCCACAATCTGATCCCGCTATCGGAACATGACGCAGAAATATATGCGGCGAATTCCTTTCAGTCAGACCTCGACGGCAAACTGTATTTGTTCATGCCAGAAGGCGTGAGTGATGAATTGTTGCACGCCGTGCGTGAGCGGGACGTTGATCCGGTGCTGGCGAATGTAAGTGAGTTTCTGAACAAAGGCGGCGGCTCGATCAAATGCATGATCCTCGATTTGGGACCGAGTAACGAGCAGCCGGCCGACCCCGCAGCAGCCGCATTCCGCGCCGAACGTTCCTACACGCGCCTTTTTCCAGCCACCGAACATCTCGCCGATGGCTGACCCCGGCAGAGTACTTGTCGCGTCGCTTTTTGGATGCGTATTTTTCGGTTATGCAGCGATTAATTGTCTGGTGTTCTATCGGCGTAATCGGCAACGAGCGTCGGAATTCAGCGGTAATCCACAAGTCGAAGCGATCGTGCGATCGCCCCGCTACAGCTGGACTTTCTGGGTTACCGGACTGATTGGAGTGGTGGGATTTCTGGTCGCATCCTGGCGCCTGCTATTTGCATTGAGTGCGATTCTGCATGGACCACGATAAATGTGTCAGCGCTCGATCACCCCATCGCCCGAGATATCGATCGCAAGTGGAACGAGTTCATTCAACGCAACCGGCTGATCGACCTTCAAGTAGTCAAGCAGAAAGGTCGCGCTGAGCGCTCGCTCAACTTTTTCTAAGGGGACAGGCGTGAAGCCGAGCCGCGTGAACCATCCGAGATGAGAAGCCGGGGTCAGGGTGTAGAGCATGCGTGCGCCGCGGGTATGAGCCGCGACTCTTGCAGCCTTGACCAAACTCTCACCGATACCCTGCTGCCGCATCGTTTCGGTGACTGCGAGTGAGCGCAAGAGAGCCGCATCGACCCGTGGCTCAATGCCGGCGCAGCCGATCGGTGTGCCACCACGAAAGGCGAGGAGATAGCACGCGGCGGGCCATTCGAGTCCTTCGACCAACATTCCGGCTGCTTCGAGGATTACGCGTACCGGCCCCAGATCACGGGTCTGTTCGATACCGAATTCGGCGGGCCCACGGCGCTGATAGGCTTTCTTAAGGATCATCTGTGCGGAGACTAATGACGCGGCGATTCATTTTTTCGGAATGGGGAATAGCTGCTCGCCGGTATCTTCGTTGACAACGGTAATCGCGCGGGCGGGACAGGCGCGGGCCGCAGCAATAATGACGGTGTCGGCAGCGCCAGCCTGATTGTAGACCTCGGACTTTTCGTCGTTATCCAGTTGGAAAACGCCGGGAGCTATTTCGACGCAATCGCCACTGGCGATACAGCGTGTTTTGTTGACGGTGGTTTTGAGCTTTGCCATTAAAGTCTCCGCGATGAGCCAAGTTTTAGGTGCGGGCCGCTATGAACAATAGAATCGAGTTCACCGGTCTGCAACCGCCTTGCAGATGCGTCGCGCGCCTGAAAGCTTCGGACAGAAAAGTCTTTGAGTGAGAACAGTGCGATAGCGCAATGGGAATAATCAGCGGAACGGGAATCGACTTAATCGAGGTCGATCGGATGCAGCGCGCGCTTGAACGACCGCTTACGGGAGTGCGGTTTCGTGCGCGGGTTTTCACCGATGCGGAGGCGGCCTATTGTGAGTCGCGCGGACGGGGTCGCTATCAAAGTTACGCTGCGCGTTTCGCTGCCAAAGAAGCGGTGATGAAAGCACTTGGAACAGGCTGGAATCGCAACGTAGGATGGCGCGAAATCGAGGTCGTGCGCGATCGCGGCAAACCTCCAGGAATCAAGCTGAACGGTAAGGCGGCGCGTTTCGCGGACCGCCGCCAGATAGTGACGTTTCATCTGAGTATCACGCATACCGCGAGTCATGCGATCGCGCATGTAATCGCAGAGAGCTAGCGCAGTCTTTGGGGTCGAGTCAGCTTGCGCTAGCCGTGGGCGATAAGGGCGCGGTCGGCGTGGCCATCGGCGAAGGTGATGGGGTCGGCGTCGGCGCTGCCTCCGAGCTTAGCTGGTCGGTAGTGTTCTCGAGGTTCGTCACGGTTGCAGGCTCTATCTGGTAGACGGCTGGATTCGCGCTCGACACCGCATAGCCGAAAGACCGAACGAGCGATTTCTGGCCGGCTGCTACAGCTTTCGGATTGGCCGAAACTTCCATCTGAGAGAGTTTGACCGTACCGAGCGGCTTGCCGCGAAGATCGCTGATAATAACGACGAGATTCGGCTTGACCATCCCGAAGCGGAGAGGGTCGGTAAGCGCCGGTGCCGCGACCGAATTGCCTTTGAGGTTATGCAACTGGTCGAGCAGACTCGAAATGACGGCGGGGTCGGCGGGCGCAGTCTTGCCCTCTGAGAAGACGGTCCACTTGGCGCCCGCGCCGTGCGTCACCGTGACGTCCACCGGCCCGCCAGTCAAGTGAATACTGCCGACGTTCGATTGTTCGAACGACAGAACTGTCTTGTCGCGATATTCGTCGAAGCTGTGGCTAACTGCTTTCACCAGATAGTCAGATACTTCGCAAATGGGCTGATTACCTTCGGCGCGGCGAGCGTAGGTCTGATTATGCGTGGAGTCCTGCACCTGGAAGCCGAAGAGCAGTGTCTCGACGCGATTATCGCTGCCGCCATAGAGCGCGACGGTCGCCGAGGGATGCTTCAAACCGTATTTGTCCAGTGCCGCGTCGTCGGGATTATCCTGGACAAACTCGTTCGCCCGCGCGGCGGTAATCGAATTGAGTAACTGAGTAATCTGACTAGGGTCGGCCGCGTATTTGCTGGGTTTGACGATCTGCCATTTGTCGTTCAGCTTGGCGAACTCGAAGTTGGAGCCGTCCGATCGAGTAATCACGATCCGGTTTACGTCGGCGGGCTTAAGAGTAAGCAATTCGTGCGAACGCAGGTCGTCGGCGTTCTTGACCACCTCGCTGGGAAAAATCGAATTGACCAGGAGGATGGCGGGATCGTTGCTGAGTTTGATGAAAGAATTGCCCCCAACCGGCGCGTCTTTGCCGACCAGTATCGATGGCTCAGCAGTGCCGTTAACGGTTGTTACCGTGACGGTAACTGCCGGTTGTTCAAGGCCAAACGGCGCCAGATCGGTGGGATTGGGATCGGCCGTCCCGACGATTTGAAGATTGGCGATCGCGCTGGCCATCTCGTCCGCAGCGCTGCTTTCCGCACGAGTCAGGATAGGCTTGGCCATCTGCCAGCTTTTGTCGCTGGACCGGCGGAGAAGAATATCGCGGCTAGGCGACTCCAACTTGATGCTTTGAATATCTGCGGGTTTGATGTCGAAAAGCTGATGGGTTTTGGATGGCGGAGGAGTGCGGCTGACGTAATAGGCCACGCCGCCGAGAATAAGCAGCGCGATCAGTGCTATGACTGTATTGCGAATAGCCATCTCGCCCGTCCGCCCTTTCAATCGCTAATTGCGCCGCTCCCACCACACCGCGATGCCGATAATCAGCAGCATCTCGGGCAGCAGCAGCACCGACAGCACAAAAACGATGTCGAACTCGGCGGTGGTCAGATTGAAACGCGAGGCACGGAGCGAGCGCGGGCGGATCGTGATCGAATTGGCCTCGCCGGCCAGCCAATCGACACTATTCATAATGAAGTCGCGGTTAAAGAAGTTGCCCAGGTTCTGATTATTGGCGAAATCGGTATCACCAAAGACGACCAAGCGCGCCTCGCCTTGCCCGAACTTAAGGGGCGCGAGCTGAGCGCTAACTGCATCAACTACCGGAACTGGACCTTTGCGATCTTTCGGAGTGAAGGCAGCGGTCTGGCGTTTGAAGATGCTGTCAAGGTCGGTCTCGGCCCAAGAGGTATCGCTCGTAATCGCGAGGGGAGTAACGCTCAAGCCGACCGGCAATCCAGTCATCGGATCGACCGTGCGAACCATCGGGAAGACCGTCTGCTTGTCGAAACCTTCGGTAATCGGATGAGGGTTATAGGTCTTAACCAACGGGTCGAGACCAAGCGCCGGTCCGGCGAAGAGGCGAACGACTTGATCGACAACGATGTTGTCGCCCACCTTGACCCCCCAAGTCTTTAGCATGTCGACGAGCGCGGTCTCGTCGATCGACTGGTCAGGGCGGATGGGTCGCAGCATCACGAGCGCGCGACCGCCATTCTTAAGATACTGATTGATAGCGTCGATTGCGTGCGGCACCAGAGGCCGGGTCGGGCCAGCGACAATCAGCACCGTGCAATCGCTCGGGACCTTATCCTCCGTAACAAGATTGATAGTGTTGACAGTATAATTTTCACCCTGCAGGGCGGTGCGGAAATCGCCGAAGCCGTTCGGATCGTTGGCCTGGCTGGGATCGGGTTCACCCTCGCCACCGGTGAAGCAGACGGTTTTGCTGCCCGAACTGGTCAGCTTGACGAGGCCATTGGTAATCGCCTCCTCCGTCATATCAGTGACGTTGGTGCCCTGCCCGTCGTCACCGCCATACTGAATATGAGTGGTGTTCATGGTGGCGACCTTATAGCGCTCCGCTAACTCCGGATGGCGATTGGGGTCAACCAGTTCATAACTCACAAGGGGCGAAGCGTAGGTGTATTCCTGGTAGAGCGATTCAGCGACAGGGTCGTGTCCACCCTCGACAAAGCCGTAAAACTTGACTGGCTTCTTAAGCCGTCTTACTACCTGGACTGATTCCGGTGACAAACTGAAGGCTTTGCTAACTGTGAGATCGTACTGGGTGTGGTAACGCGTGCCGAGGTAGTTGACAGCGACCAGCGCTCCAACGAACGCAATCGTGTAAAGCGCAGCGTTGGCCCCGTAACGGGTGGTGCGATGACCAGCGATGGTGCCGACGGAGCCGCGGATTGAAACGGCCCAGCCAATCAGTGAGATGACGCCGAAGATCAGATTGACGCCGGCGAACAGTCGTGCGAACGAACCACTCGTAAAGACATAGGCGAGTACGCCGAAAGAGAAGAGGACAAGGCCAATCAGTCCCGACAACGCCGAACTTCGCTTCATCGCCCGCCCCGCCCTTCTAGCGCCAACGCGCCGACTCGACTGATCGCTGAGTCAGGAAAAGCGCCACCAGGATTACACTCAGGAAAAAGACCAAGTCTGTCGTGTCGATTACACCACGCGTCATGGTCGAGAAATGATCGGGCAGCGACAGATATTTGAGTACCGCTCCGCTAACAGTGCCCGCATCACCGATCCATGAAATCACATAGAGCAGAATTAAAAGGCCAAAGGAGCTGGTCGCCGCAATGATTTGGTTCTGCGTAAGCGAACTGGTGAAGAGACCAACTGAGGCAAAAGCCAGAGCGAGCAATGCCAAGCCGAGGTAGCCAGCGAACATCACGCCGACCTCAGGATTGCCAAAGACGATCAGAATCAGCGGAAAGATCCAGGCGAGTCCAACCATAATCAAGACGAACGCGGCGGTCGCGAGGAACTTGCCGAGGACGATCTCGCCGGTGCGGACTGGCGCGGTTAGCAACAGCTCGTAAGTGCCGACGCGCTTTTCTTCGGCAAAGACGCGCATCGTAAGGGCCGGCATAACGATTAGCAGCACGATTGAGAGATCATGCAGCAGCGGATCGATGACACGCGTATTAAGATTCATCTGCGCGAGTTGATCGGCCTGGCCCATCATCACGACGAGTTGGATCATTTCGTCAAATTGATGGAGCAGCGCGAAGAAAAAATAGCCAGCGAGCAGCAGGAAGACCGTTAGCACGACGTAGGCGACCGGCTGCACGAAGTAGCCCTGCAATTCCTTGGCGGCGATAGTCAGTGTGTTACGCATGGCATTTCAGAAAGCTTCGCGCACACATCGGCGCATTGACGGACGAAATCGCTCTCGAACATCAGCCCACCCGGCCTTCAATCAATCGCTATGTCCAGCTCCGACTTCTTCGAGGGTTTCTTCGGAAGTCGCTCCGGGCAGATGGCCCTCTTTGGCGATCGCATGGAGGAAAACCTCCTCGAGCGAGGTGCCAGCGGGCAATTCGGAGAGCTTCTCTTCGAGTGCAATACGGCCGTCGTTGATGATCACGACTTTGTCGCAGATTTGTGAGACCTCGGGAAGTATATGAGTCGAGAGAACAATTGTACGGTCGCCGGAGAGACCCTGAATCAGATCACGGATTTCGTGAATCTGGCGCGGATCGAGGCCGATCGTCGGCTCGTCGAGGACTAAGACCGGCGGATTATGGATCAATGCTTGGGCGAGCCCGACGCGCTGGCGATAGCCTTTCGAGAGCTGCCCGCAGATGCGGCTGGCCATCTCGGCGAGGCCGCAGGTGTTGACGACATGCTCAACGGCAGCCTCGACTTCGCTCCGGCGCACACCGCGCAGTTTGGCAACGAAGCGGAGGTACTGAACCACCCGCATATCGCTATAGAGGGGTGGATTTTCCGGGAGATAACCGATCCGGCGGCGCGCTTCGAGAGAATTGGCGAAGATATCGAGGCCATCGATCAACACGGTGCCGTCGGTAGCCGGCATGAAGCCCGTGATAATCCGCATCGTCGTGGTCTTGCCAGCACCGTTGGGACCGAGAAAGCCGAGGATCTGGCCGCGTTCAGCCTTAAACGAGATGCCGTTTACGGCGATGAAACTGCCGTACGATTTGGTTAGGTTTTTGACCTCTATCATTCGCTAATGGAGAGCCGTGATTACGACTATCGAATCCCCTTCCCCGCCCGGCCATCGATGATGACGCCGTCCATACCAGCTCGCACGCTGCTCGTTTCGACTGGGCAATCAGATAATAAAGCCCCAGCTTCTCCAACTGTCAACATCGGGGTGGCGCGATGACGGGAGCGAATGGGGATTGGCGCAGCATCGCAGGCTTTCAATCGAGAGGCGTGATTAGCTAGTCTGAGGGGCGATTCCATGCCCGAAACACGACGCACGCTCTACCTGATCGATGGCTCGGGGTATATCTTCCGTGCCTTTTTCGCGTTGCCACAGATGAACACCTCGCATGGCCTGCCGACCAATGCGGTTTATGGCTTCGTCAGGATGTTATTCAAGCTGCTGAAGGACGCGCGCCCGAGCCATGTGGCGGTGGTTTTCGATTCGCCGCGCAAAACTTTTCGCGACGATTTGTTCGAGTCGTACAAGGCGAATCGGCGGGAGACGCCGAGCGATTTGAACCAGCAGATTCCATATATCTATCGAGCAGTTGACACTTTCGGACTGAAGCGGTTGATGAGCGAAGGTTTTGAGGCTGACGACGTAATCGGGACACTGGCGGTGAGAGCCGCGCGCGACGGCTTCAACACGATCGTGGTGACGAGCGACAAAGATTTCATGCAGCTTGTCAGCCCGCATATCACGTTGTGGGACACGATGCGCGACAAACGCGTCGGCGTGCGTGAGGTCCGTGAGCGATTTGGGGTCGAGCCGCGCGCGCTGGTCGATATCATGGCCCTAATGGGCGACTCGATCGATAACGTCAAGGGCGTACCGGGCGTCGGTGAGAAGACGGCAAGCGCGCTGATTCAACATTACGGTAGCCTCGATGCGCTATTGGCTCATCCGGAACAGGTCGAGCAGGCGGGTATCCGCGGCGGGAAGAAAATTGCCGGCCTGATCGAACAGCATCGGGGCGACGTCGAGCTGGCGCGGAAACTGGTGCGCATCGATACCGAGGTCCCGCTCGACGCGAAACCAGAAGATTTCGCCTGGTCAGGGGTCAATCAGAAGAATGCGGCGGAGGTGCTGCGCGAGCTCGAATTTGGATCGTTACTGGCTGAGTTGACGCCAACCGACAACGCTTTGCCGCCCCCTCGCGCCGCCGCTGAAACGCGAGTGACAGCGGACACCATTAGTGATGCGCTGAACGTTTTGCGCATCGCCGGAACGGTGGCACTGGATTTAACCATGACCGACGGCGATGGCGCTGCGGTAGAGACATCAGCCACTGCGAAAGTCGAGTTGCGTTTGAAGGGCCGCGGCGATGACCGCGTGTTCGCGATCGGCCGGGAGCTGTTCCCGGCATTGAACGAGCTCTTTGCCGACGGCCAAATCGGTATCAGCTGCTACGATTTGAAACTCCATCTTGAAGCCCTGAGCACCTATGATATTCCACTCGACGTCCCAGCTTTCGACACGCTACTTGCAGGTTTTTTGGTGAATCCGGGCAAGCCGGAGCCGTCGCTGACCGACCTCTACCATCAGCATCTCGCGCCGCTGGGCAGCAATTCATCCGGCGAGGCGAGCGTTCAGATAGTAGAGCGATTGCGGGAAGCGTTGTTGCCGCAACTGGAACGTGACGGCCTTGCAGAATTATTTAACACAATCGAAATACCAGTGGCGCGAGTTTTGGCCGAAATGGAGCGCACTGGAATCGGCGTTGATGCGGCAGCGCTCGCGCAGATCTCGGCGGAGTTCGGAAGTGAATTGGAGCGACTGGAGCGCGAATGCCATGAGCTGGCCGGGCAGCCATTTAATCTCAACTCGCCGCTGCAATTGCGCAAAGTTCTATTCGAAGATTTGAAGCTATCGGCCAAAGGGCTGAAGAAGACGAAGAGCGGTTTTTCGACTGACGCGGATACCCTGGAGAGGCTTGCAGCGGTCCATCCGCTACCACGAAAGCTGATCGAGTATCGAGGCCTGGCGAAGCTCAAATCAACTTATAGCGACGCATTGGCCGCACTGATCGATCCAGCCACTGGCAGGATTCATACGTCGTTCCATCAGGCGCTGACGGCGACCGGCCGGCTCAGTTCCGCGAATCCCAACCTGCAGAATATACCGACGCGGAGCGAGTCCGGACGGCGGATTCGGCGGGCGTTCGTGGCAACGCCAACGACCGTATTGTTATCGGCGGACTATTCGCAGATCGAATTGCGAGTGCTGGCTCATCTATCTGGAGATCCGACGCTGATCGAGGCGTTCGCCAAAGGTGAGGATATTCATCTCCGCACGGCGCGCGAAGTGATCGGCGGCGAGGGCAAACTCGACAGCGAAGCCCGGCGGCTCGCGAAGGTGATCAACTTCGGGATCATCTACGGTATGGGGCCGCAACGGCTAGCGGGCGAATTGAGCATCCCCTTAAGCGAAGCTTCGAGCTATATAAAACGTTATTTCGAGCGACTGCCGGGTGTGCGAAAATACCTTGACGAAACGCTGGCGAAAGCCCGCGACTGTGGGTATGTCACTACGATGTATGGGCGCCGGCGGTATCTTCCGGAACTGCGGGGGCCTGACGGGGGTGCGCGCGCCCAAGCCGAACGGATTGCGATCAACACGCCGATTCAGGGGAGCGCTGCGGATTTGATCAAACTCGCGATGGTGCGGCTGCATGCAGCGATCGGCGCGCAAAAACTGTCAGCCAAAATGCTGTTGCAAGTGCATGACGAATTACTCCTAGAAGTAGCTAAAGATGCTTTTGAAGCTACGCGCGATGCGGTTAAAATCGCGATGGAGGGCGTGGCGGTGCTTGCGGTGCCGCTCGTGGTTGAATTGAAATCGGGGCAGAATTGGGCGGAAATGACCGCGCTCGCGTAAATCTGCAAATCCTAGTGAATTTCCACGTTTAGCCGCCGTCTAACCCTTTGAGTAAAGAACCCCGCCACGATGCTGATGAGACCGAGATCCTCCGGCGGGCTAAAGCAGGTGACTCGCGGGCGTTCAGCCTTTTGGTGGAGCGCTATCAGCGCCGGGTCGTGGGGGTAGCGCAGGCAGTAGTTCACAATCCTGATGATGCTGTTGAGTTAGCTCAGGAGACGTTCGTTCGTGCGTACGAGAACCTTGGGAAGTTCGAGTCGCGGTCGAGCTTCTCCACATGGTTGTACAGGATTGCGGCTAACCTCGCGATTGATTTTCGGCGTCGGGAAGGACGCCATACGGTGTTACGGGGAGAGGAAGCGGAAAATGAACTCGACCGTTTACCTAGTCCACAGGGAAATTCGTTCCAGGAGACTGCACGCGGCGAGCTGAATAAACGCATCCATGATGCGCTCGCTGAGTTGACGACGGAGCATCGCGCCGTGATACTGCTACGGGAAGTTGA
>DATKPK010000109.1:0-11675 GCA_035524095.1 Binataceae bacterium (SeqCode)
GTGCCGCCTGTTTTAGAGGATCTTCTCTTTTGGGCCTACAAAGAACGCCACGGCGACCTACCATTTGATAACCAGAACACCAAGAACCTGAAAAAGTTTGGGCAAAGAGGGAACCGTGCGCCGACCAAGGTCCCTTGACCATTATACGAATATATGTATAACTGAACAATGCCTGACCAACCGAAGCCGGTCAGATGGATCGGTTCGTCACGAAAGGACTTGAAGTCTTTTCCAAAATCCGTGCAACGCGACGTTGGACAAGCTCTTTACGCCGCACAGTGCGGCGAGGAATATCCTTCCGTTAAAGCGCTTAAGGGCTTCGGCGGACGTTCGGTACTGGAAATCATCGCACCACATGACGGCGATACTTACCGCGCAATCTATACCGTCAGGTTTCAAGGGGTCCTCTATATCCTGCACGCCTTCCAGAAAAAATCAAAGAAGGGCATCGCTACTCCCCGTTTAGAAATCGATTTGGTCAAACGGCGCCTGATGGCGGCAGAGAAGGACTTTAAACAAAGGCTGAACTGACGATGAAAAAGAAAGAGGATATCAACGTTACCGAGAGCAGCGGCGATATCTTCGCCGACCTCGGCTTGCCCCATCCCGAACGCGAACTGCTCAAAGCCCAGTTAATGCTTCAAATCTACAAGCTCATAAAAGCGCGGCATCTCACTCAGGCCGCGGTTGGCGAGATTCTCGGGATAAAACAACCGCATGTTTCCAACCTGATGCGCGGACGCTCAGGATCTTATTCGGCAGGCCGCCTGATGGAGTTTCTTACAGCACTCGGTCAGGATGTCCAGATTACCGTCAAGCCCGCCCGCAAGCCCCCCGGCTCCGTCTCCGTGATTTCTTCTTAGCCGGGCGCACCCTTCACTTCTGCCGGACCAGCGTATTCTCCAACAGATAATGAAACGCCTCCGGCCGCTTCGCCGGCTCATCATTGCCGAGCATGTCGAGCAACCCCGCGCGAAACTCGCAGCTCGCCGGTGATCCATTTCTCATCTTGAAGTTCATCAGCGTCTGCTGATCCGCAGGCGGCAGACTAGCATAGGTCGCCTGTTCTTGAGCCGTTAGTTTGCCCTCGCAATCATCTGCACGCGCACTCGGTGCCGCGGCCATCGACAACGCTAGAAATCCTGCAAGCAGTAGAAATTTCATTCCTTATCCTCCACGCGTAGGGAACTTTTATCCGATCGCGGCCGCTCAGCCTCTCTGACCCGCTACTCGTCGATCTTCTCCACTGCCTCCGCCGGCACCCCCTTCTTCGGCAGCAACAACGTCAACGGCAACGCCACGACGAACATGAACGCCAAAAACTTGTAGCAATCCGTATACGCCAGCAGGCGCGCCTGCTCATTCAGAAGAGGCACCGGCAGAGCCGGGTCATGCCCTCCGACGGCTGGCACCGGCGTCCGATAGAATGTCGTCCACCGCTCGACCAGCGTCGCCAGCACCGCGTATGACACATTCCCCGACACCCGCCGCACTAGCGTATAAATCCCCGCCGCCGCCGTCATATCCGCCCGGCGCAGCGAACTCAGCGAGATCGTGCTGAGCAGTACCATCGAGCAGCCGATGCCAATGCCGGTTTCTATTAGAGGCCCCACGAAGTCCGAGAATTGTGCCGCTGTTGTAAGGTTGCTCAGTTGCCAGAATGACACCGCGAGCACCAGCACGCCGAAGCTGACCAGAATCCGTGGACTCACCACGTTATACAGCCGTCCCACGATCGGCATGATCAGCAACATCGACGCTGCGCGGGGAAACAACACCAGCCCAGCCCGAAACGCCGGATAGCCCAACACCTCCTGCGTCATTTGCGGCAGCAGGAAGGTTGATCCGAAAAGCGCAAATCCAATTACCGCGCCGAGTCCCGATCCGATACTCAGCCGAAAGTTGCGAAACAGCCTAAAGTTGATAATTGGCTCGGCGCTTATCAACTCCCAGATAATCAGTCCTACGACCGTCAACGTCGCCACGATCGCGCCCGCGATAATCCAATTCGACGCGAACCAGCCGAACGATTGTCCGCGTTCCAGCACCAGTTGCAGCGACGTCAGCCCCACCGTCAAAAGCGCGATTCCGATCCAGTCGATCCGCTCGAAGCCTCGTTTCAAATACGGTGGGTCATGCACGAATGCCGTCACCATTGCGACCCCCGCGATCGCGATCGGCACGTTGATATAGAAAATCCACCGCCATCCCCAATGGTCAATCAGCCAGCCACCGAGCACCGGTCCCAGCGTCGGCGCCAGCATCACTCCCATACTGAACAGCGCCATCGCCATGCCCTGTTCGGCCGGTGGAAACTTTTCGCGAGTGATCGCCTGCGAGGCCGGGATTAGCGCGCCGCCGCCAAACCCCTGCAGGACGCGATAAAAGAGCATCTGCCCGAAGGTCTGCGACGTCCCTGCTAGCGCCGACCCCACGATAAAAATCGTCATCGACATCAGGAACAGCCGCTTGCGGCCCAGCAGCGTGCTCCAGAACGCCGTCATCGTAATCATGATGATCTCGGCAATACTGTAGGCCGTCGAGACCCAGGTGATGCTCAGCAAACTCTGATGGAACGCCGTCATCATGTGCGGCATCGCGACGTTCACCACCGTCACGTCCATCACCGACAGGAACGTTCCCGTCAGTACGGACGCGCCTACCAGCCACTTACCGGCATCATAATGAGGGACGTTTGCCCCGCCAGATTCAGTCTCTATCTCGCTCGATTTCACCGATCAGTCGCGCTTCGATTCTTCCACGACGGAAGGATTTTCGGACCCGCTCAGTAAGGCATGGAAATCAGGGTACCGCTAGAGCTTGCGGCTCGACGCGGCACACCGGCAGCGGCAGCAGATTCCAACAGGCTTCCGCTATCCGCGTCAGATGTGATTTGTCACGGGCGGCTGATTAGCGGTTTTAGACCACCGATTCTTCCGCGGCCGGAATCGGCTCGATCGCAGGCCGCAACTTCATCGCCTGCTTGAATTCCCGCCTCTCGATATTGAGCATCGTCAGCAACGGCCACACCACATGCTCGACAAATGTTCGCGGGCTGATCCCCGCTCCCGATGACTTTAGCCGCTCGCGATAGTCTGCGATCAGTCCATCGCCCGGCATCTTGAATTCCGTTACGACGCGCGCCAGATCCGCCACCGTACCCGCGCGATCCTCCAGCAACTCAAGTCCGATCACTGCCCGGTAAAAACCGCCGTGCGCCGCCTCGTCGCGTCCTACTAAATGGAATATAGCTGCCAGTACTGGATCTTCCGCTGCCCGCGCCATCGCCCGCTGCGCCTTATACGCAATAAAGGTCGCGCCCTCTTGCAGCGCACCGTAACACGCCATCTGGCGAGCCGTAGCAAACGGCAACTCCCAGGCGTGGCCAAAAATCTTCGCCTCGAACGCCGCAAATTGCGCATCGGTTCGCAGGCCCGACCGCGTCAGGTACTCGCGAAAGACTAATCCATGCCGCGCCTCTTCCTGCGCCCAGCTCATCTGAAACCACGTTAAACCAAAGCCCGGACGCACCAGCGCGAGACCTTTCGCACTGTAATCTGGTACGTAAAGCTCTTCAGAACAAAATATCTCGATCGCTCGCGCGTTTTCCTCGGACACAATCTCCGGATCGATAGCGCCCCATGGGATATCGTCGAAGATATTCCAGCGCCGTTTCTTTTCGGCCGTCTCTACAAAATCGAGGTACGCCCGATACACGCCGTCCCGCAACGTTTCCGCCACCTTCCACCCGACCTTTTCCCCGTTTTGCCCCGCGACGTGGATCAATAATAGATTTCGCCGCTATTCCAGGGGTTCAGCTGCCGGCTTATGACGTGATTTACCGTTCTTCGCAGAATGGTCAGGCTCGATCTTGATCGACTGTCCGTGCAGTTCCGTGTTGTTCAGCAGGCTGTACGCCACCGCTGCGTCCGCTGCCTCTGCCATCTCGACGAAACCGAACCCTCGGCATCGCCCGGAGGTCTTGTCGGTCACCGCCAGCGCACCCACTGCCCCGCCCGCGCGCGCAAAATGGGCCAGTAGATCACGACTCGTCACGGTAGCTGCAAGATTTCCGACGTAAACTTTGGGCATCGTCGCCCTCCCCGTATGATTCGCGCGCTTCGAATCATTCCCGAGAAGTGACCTGATGCGGTCTGGGATGGGTGCAATCCGAAGGTGAGCAACTCCAGTCTATGCCTCGGCATCTCCGATGTACACCTCCCCGCGTGATGCACCCACGCACGCGGGAACGGCCGGGCGGCGCGCACAGTGAGTGTGTTTGAATGCACCTAACGGACGCCTTCGCTCGCCTCGCCTTCGCTATGGCTTGATCGTCGCGTCGAGGGTGCTGATGTTGACGCGATGCCCCTCGGCCATCACACGAAGAAAGGCACCCAGCGGAGGGTCGGTTATAGAAGGAAGCATCTCATCGATTTTGCGCACGACCCATCCCTGCCCGCGATTAAGTAATTGAAGCTTCGGAACGAGGCCGGCGACAGCGCGGACTTTTTCGACAAAATCCCCGGTCTGATTCGAGGGCGTGCCGCCGAGGCGTCGGACGTGGGCAGCGAGTTGACCAGCATAGTAGCCTTCGTCGTGCTCGACCTTCCTGAGGAGTTCTTTCAAGTCGAGGGATGCCGCCTGATCGATAAGTTCGTGAAGGACGCGGCCGCCGGCACGTTCCGCTTCGGCAAGGAGATTGAGAAAAGACTCGAGATTTGAATCCATTGCTCTAGCCTCCGGCGGGAAGGATAGCACTTTCCTTAGCAGAGGGTGGCGAGCCGGAACGGAATCAGAATGAGGGCGCCAGACGACGCGGAAAGGGGATGCAGGGCTGGCAGCCCGATCGAGGGATCCGGACCGCCAACCATAGATTCTATGATTACGCCCGACCGTTACGGAAGGGTCGGCAGGATCGTCATAAGCGAACCCGTGACCGAGGCTTGCGATAGACCGCTGGTCGTGTCGACACTGCCACTAATGGCGCCCGTTCCGCCGGATGACGCGGAGTACTTGCCCGTACCGCTGATAACCGAATAAGTTCCGTTAAAGACATCCAGGCCAACAGTTCCCGTCGGGCAGGCGAGACCGGATATGTAGATACTGACCGTCTGGTTACCTTTCGAGTTTGAGAGCAACCCAAGGCCCGTCCCAGGGTAACAGTTCCCAAAAGTTGATGCTGGCAGGCTGCCAACCGACTCATCGAAAATCAGGCCGAACCCCAAACTTCCCTTAGCAAAACCTTGGTTACCTATTAGCGTGTCTGTGCCCGTGACGCACTCACAAGTATCGCTGTCGGCGCAGTCGAAGACAGTAGTACCGAATGTACAGGTGTTGACGGGCGCGGCAATCGCGCCCGGTCCGACCCCCTGAACGCTCAGTGGCACCAATCCTTTGGTATTGGTTGCGGCGAAAACCGTGGATGCGAGCGGTAGCGACGCCACGCCCAGCGCAAGACCCGCGATTGCCGTTACGAACACTTTCCGACTACCCATAGAACTCCTCCCTCTGGTTGGCACAAACCCGCCCCCCTTTCGGCTTTGTGCGGATTTGAGACACGACCGCTGTTAGGCGTGTCGGCCGCAGCATTGGCCGCGGTTGAGGCTGATTTTGGCAGATTGAACTATGAATCGTCAAATTGGCTTTTACGACGATACGACTGTCTAAATCTGCTCTTAATTGCAGTAAATTTATCGTCTAAGCAGCTAATTGGCGATATTTCGCGTCGAATGGCGAATCGTTACCTCAACGCGACATCCGGTAGCGCTACTCGGAAAAAATGAATCGTTGATTGGTGGTTTGGCCGGCGGTTTCAGCCGCCGCGAATGGCTGCCTTTGATGCGCCAGTGCTGGTGAAGGAAGCATGCGGATTGGGGTGGGCGGGATTGATTGAGAACGTTTTGGCGTTTGCGGCCTCATGATGAATTCGATTCTAGGCGTTTGCACTCTTCGCCTTTCCGAGCCGCCACTGCACGATGTCACAGGCTAATCCCAGTTTACTAGCTAGTTAGTCACTTGCTATGTAGCGAATCGAGACATTACTCAAATAATATAGACTTACTAATGACATCCACAGAAAATCAAGAGGCTGAAATTGATGAATAGTCACTGAAATAGCAGAACGCCGTTGGCGCATACGCTTGCAAAGGTCATATGGCCTAAAGGGGGGTAACTTATGAAGCGCCTGAGTCTGACCGGAGTTATATTGGTAATCGCGTGTGCGATGTTCACGCCGAGCGCGAATGCTCAATTATCCACTAGCAATCTAGTCGACTACCTTTACGGTTACAGAATCTGCAAGGGTCCTTACGCACTGTGCGCAGCAGCAATCTGCACACCAACGGAGACTACCATCGAGGTGAACACGGCGACAGGTACGGCAAGTTTTCCAGAGGTCTCATGTACATGTCCGGTGTACAACGGTCCGGCGATCGCCGATCCGAATGGCGGGAATATGCAAGGGAGCTGTGCGCCTCCGGGACCTGGTCAGATCTGGTCGCTCTATTGGCCCAAGGCGCACATGCCGCAGCAAATCAACAACTGGAGCCGCAAACCAAGTGATACCTTGGCGCCTTTTCAGCTTTGCTCGTCGACCACGGAGCAAGTGGGCGCCACGTATACTAACTGCTTCAGCTTTGCCTGCACGCTGGACGCCCATCGTCATAACGGCGTGAAAACCGCGACCTGTCTGTGTCCGATGGGAGAGGGTCCCGATGGCAATCCGGTAACAGCAGCAACCGCGATAGTCACACCGGCGGGGCAATGCAATTCGGCTATCTGCGCGGACCATCCGGTGGGTGCGCCGCTGATCGGTCTCAACGGAGAAGGCGATGCGTGCCTGGGGAGCGAAAGCGACAGCGTCGGGTTGGTGCTCCCGTGAACCGCGTCGTGCGGATTCATTGGGAGTGAGGAATAAATATTCGGCCATCGCGATGGTGACGCTTGAATCGGCACCATCGCGATAGCTGACATAGCGGCGTTTCTTGATCAGTCGCCTTGAGAATCGCAAGGCACACTTGAATCAGACTAGCCGTTGGCCATTAGCTATAGCGACTCCAGAAAGTTAACCAAATCAGTAATGTTCTGAGAGCTCAACCCTAAGGCCGACGGGATGCAGCTACCGGCCTGAGTTGTCGGCACGCACATATCAAAGCGCTTATTGTAGAAGTTGACGACATCGGTGAGCGTGGCCGCCGAGCCATCATGGAAGTAGGGCGCGCGGGCACCAATACCGCGCAAGGCCGGAGTTATGAAGCTGCCGATGTCATTGCAGTTGCCGGATATCAAAGCACGGCCCGGATCGTCGGTCGTGACCACGCAGGGAGATTCGGGAGTACACTCGAGCGACGCTAGCGGAGGAAATGGCGGTCGGCCAGCGCTGGAGTTGTAGCACGTCTGGCCCGGTTCGGTCGGCTGGCAGACGTTGCCGCTCGTGCAAGTCAACGTAAACAATGGCAAGTCGCTGGGGTGCGGGACGAAGGCACCACCCGCGACGCCGGTGTTGACCACGTGCAATAAGACTTCGCCGCCTACATTTTTGACGTTATGGCAAGTGTTGCAGGAGGCATTAAAGTTTTCCCCGGTAAAGATCACGTTATTGAAGCCCGCGACTCCACTGATTGCCATGACCACGTTGTTGAAGATGAATTGACCACGAGCGATCGATGCGCGCTGAAGGTTCTGGAGCGTACTGGGAACGGTCGGCGTCGCCCATGCATCGAAGATATCGAAAGTCGTCAAGTGGGTGCCCAAAGAAGTACTGTCCTGGCCATCGGGATAGAGCGCCGGCAGGGGCAACGGGCCGCCGTTAGCGCCGTGCGCGCTCAGACTTCCAGCCAGAACGTTGACGGTTTGTGCAGTGAAAAGACCGTCTTGGAAGTTGACGCCCTGATCAGCTTGAGCGGCTGTGGGCGGGTTGCTTGCCTGTGCGTGAACCAGCGTTGCGTCGATAAATTGACTGATTAGATCCGGCTCGCGTCCGTCCCACATAATATTGTTGCACGACTCACCGATGCCCAGCTCGCCCGCTACGGAGCCGTTCGTATTTGTGTTGACCGGAATGCCAGTCACTGTATGTACGGCATTTGCGGCCAAGGTGTAGACAGTCGCGCTAGTTACTCCGGTAACCGTCGTAACCAGGAGATTCAAAGGAGTTCCGCCATTGGGCGGGTTGACTGAGCCGGCTCCCGCGACCAGAACCGGCTGGCCCACGTAAAGAGTGCGTTCGGGCGCAATGGTCAGCGTTAGAATATTACTGCCGGCCGTCATGGAACCGGTATAACCCGTCGTGCCGAGATCATCGGGGAGCGGTAAGCAATGTAGACTCGGCGAACTGTTGACGAGGTTCTTGAAGATGGTGTTACTGGCGGGCAGGGGACGCCGATACAGCGACACGTCGCCGGTTGCGGCGATGCCATAAGTCGGGTCGTTCTCGCATCCGGTGGGATCATCGGCCACTCCCAGGCTGAATTGAGCGTTGGCCGGAAGCGGTAGGAAAATCCGGGTATTGCCGCGAAGCAGGGTCTGGCTAAAGGAGCTGGGCTTGGAGGGATCATCACTGGGGCAGTTCGCTCCATCAACCATCACGAATAAGGGATCCTTGAGGCCGTATTTGAGGTAACGCTGCTGCGCGTTGATCGGCGTGAAACTCATGTCCATCGACGGTTGGTGACACGTGAAACACGTAACGCCATTGGCTCCGAGCGATTGAAAAAAGGCGTTGCCGGCCGTGGTCGTCGCTCCGCCCGGCTGATACGTGCCAAGCCAACCCGTGGTGTCCGGACTCGATGCGAATCCCGGAATCGTAGTGGGCGTGATCTGCGAGGCGGTTGCTTGAAGCGGTACGCTCAACGCTTGTGCATGCGCAGCCGCCAGCCAGGCCGGAGCCGATTGCGGATCTTGATAAGCCGCCGACTGAGCAAAAGAAGACGCCTGCGGCGAGATGAATAGAGCGATGATGGTAAGAGCGATTGGTCTAATTAAGATTCTAACACATCTTATATGATCTCTAAACACTTAAATCCCCCAAAATCTTAGTCTGAAGATAAATGTACAAGTGGCCGGAGACCATAATGATTATGGTGACGCATTGTCAAGAGAAACATACACAAAAGTTCTTTCAGATGGTCTACAGAGGAAATTGCTAGTATTAATGACTAATTGGTCCGAAAGTCTTTCTTGCCTTCGATGAACGGTGATGCGAACGAGAATTACCCCTTGAGTGGAGGTTCACGCGCTGCGAACCTGTCACTTGAGAAATAATTCGAGAGCAGAAAGAAGGGGCGGTTGATCAGACCTAGGTTGAATTGTTTGCCAGTTGGAACAAGTATGAAGAGGAATCAGCCACTATAGGAGGAAGAAAGATGCCATTGGTTCAAGTTCGCGTAATCGAGGGAGTGTTTTCGGCACAACAGAAGAGCGAAATGATCAAGAAGCTAACCGAAGCCATGGTCTCGGTAGAGGGTGAGAACATGCGTGGAGTGACATGGGTCGTAATCGATGAGGTCAAGAGCGGTGATTGGGCGATCGGCGGCCAGCCGTTGACGACGGAGGCGGTCAAGGCGATCGCGGCGGGTAAATCGGCGGCCTGATCTCGCGAATAGGCCAGAGGGACCTACTTCAGAGACAGGTCGTCTACTCTAAATCGATGATTTGGCCGGGTTGAGGACCGGGGACTATGCCGGCCAGGTCGTCATCTTTGATGCCGTTGAGTTCGCGCTCGCGCTTTTCGATAGAGCGCTCTTTGCGGCGCTGGGCTTTGTCTTGCTGCTTTTGGTTGCGTACCCGTTCGCGTTGGCGTTTTTCCATGCAGGCTCTTCATTGAATCGCGGAAAAAGCAGCTCGGGTTGGTGAGAATTGAGGAAGCCGAGCAAGGCAAGCTCCGCGAGTTGAGTAACAGGTCCGGCCCCGGGGCACCGGACCTGATCGTTAGCGGATCGGTCCTAGGCCGATTCGGACGCTGACAGAGTCACTTTACCATCGGTTGCGGCCGCGGGCAGCGCCGCCGCCACTGCGGTCGCGATTTCCGCCGCCACCACCGCCACCGCCGAATCCGGATTCGCGCGGACGTGCTTCGTTAACCTTAATATTGCGGCCCTTGAGCTCGGAGTCGTTGAACTGGCGGATAGCGTTGGCAACCTCTTCCGCCGTGGTCATCTCGACGAAGCCGAAACCCTTTGACTGGCCTGAGAATTTATCCGTGATCACCGTTGCGCTCTGGACCTGGCCGACCTGGGAAAAGAGTTGATGGAGATCGTCATTAGAGACCGAGTAGGCGAGATTGCCCACATACAATTTGCTGGGCATTTATGCCCTCCGAAAGTTGAGGCGGGTGCTCCGAACAGGAAAGGCCCAGGCTAATTCCCGGGAATCGGTGAAAGGAACGTCCGAACGTTAGACTTAGAACGATACATGGATGCGCAAGCGATAGATAGCCCTGCGGGCAACGCTGCCGACTCGGGCCTATGGCGAGCCGTAGCTTCCATGAATCGGGAAACGGACGGGTGGAACTGAGGATCTGAGAATCAAGGGCGTTGTCAAAGAGCCCGCTAGTGCCAGAGTTCCACTCGTTTATCCACTAGAATGTGGAATGCGTCCAAAAAAGGAGCCCTTTGAACTGCCTCCTAAGCTCCGATTGAAGATGAATCAGGGGCGGAGTGGGTCAGGTCATTACATCCGCTTCTCCAGTATCACTCGATAGTTGCCGCTTGTCTTGGAGATTGGGAGAATCGTTCACTTGTTGGAGTCGTAGCCAGAGAGCTTGGTGAGAATCTCGGGAGAAACGCTAGCGACATGCAGATCCCGTTGGGGAAAGGGGATCTCGATTCCGGCATCGACGAAACGGTGATTGACCGCAAGCGCCAATTCGCTAGTCACCGCTGATGCCCGCTCGTATTCCTCGTCGGTCCAGGCGCGCAGGGTGAAATTCAACGAGCTATCGCCGAAGCCTAAAAACAGGGCTTGCGGACGAGGATCCTTCAGCAGATGTTCGTTCACTTGGGCGGCGTCGAGCAGCAGCGCGACGACTTTGTCAGGGTCGCTACCATAGGCGACGCCAACCGGTACCTCGATGCGATGAAGGCGGTCCGAAAGCGTCCAATTGGTCACAACGTTGGAAACGAGATCAGCATTGGGCACGACGACTTCGGAGCCATTCCAGTTGCGGACGACGGTGGCGCGCATCCCGATTAGGCGGACGCGGCCGAAGATATCCTCGCCGGGGATTTGGAGGGCGTCCCCAACATTCAGGCGGCGCTCACCGAGCAGCGTCAACCCCGCCGCGAAATTCCTGACTAAATCCTGAAGGCCAAGACCGAGTCCAATACCAAAACCGCCGAGCAGAATCGAGAGTTGGCTGAGCTGGATGCCGGCAGCGGTCAGTGCAATCAAGAAGCCGAGGGTGTAGACACCGTAGCGCACTAACGCTGAAACCGCGTCGGGCATGCCGCGAGGCAGGCTGCGGCGCGGATAGAAGTCTTCCCGGAGGAGCTCGTCGATGAGGCGCGCGAGCGCACGCGCGGCGAGCAGGGTCACCGCGAAGGCGAGCATTCCGCCGATCGTGAGCGAGAAAGCACCAACAGAGATGCCCAGGCTTAAAACGTCCCGCAGGGCTTTGTTAGCGGAATTGACCGAGCCGGTCGCCCGCAACACGAAGTAAAGCCATAACGCACCACCGA
>DATKPK010000110.1:0-20218 GCA_035524095.1 Binataceae bacterium (SeqCode)
GCACGAAGACGCATGGCCGCCCTGCCCAGGTCGATTCACCCTGGATGCTGTGGAAAATCTCGTTGACCCGCACCCGCGCCATCTACGCCAACGTCTTGCGTGCCGACTGTTGGGCTTCTTCCATCACCAGCTTGAGCGGAGCATCCGCCGCCAGCGCGGCCTTATGGCAGTCGTCATATTCAGGAGAGAGCGTCAGGGCCTCGCCTTCCATCCCGGATACTTTAACCCGAATCGGCCCAAATCGTGTCGCAACCTCGATTACTTCTCGGGCAAGCTTGAGCCGTCCGACGGTATGGTACCTCAGCCCGATAGTGGTAGTCTCACGAAAGATCGTGTCGGCTACTCGTTCACGTAAGGCTGGCTCCGTTAGCACCGTCAGCAAGATCGCAGGGCGTCCCTTTTTCATCACGATCGGAGTGAAGCTAACGTCACGCGCGCCGGCAGCGAATAGTCGCCCGCTCAGGTGGTCATAAATCTGAGGATTAAGATCATCTATATTGGCCGCGATTTCGATCAACTCATCGGTCGCGAATCCACTCCAAGTATTGCCAATTAAAAGTCGTAGGACGTTCGGCCTATCGTCGAAATGCTTGGTGCCCGCGCCATAGCCGATCCGCCCTATCGCGAAGGTCAGCGGCAGTGACGCCGGCCTGGCCAGAGCCTTAACGATTGCCGCACCGGTGGGAGTCACCATCTCGGAGGGTCCGTCACCGAGCCTGATCGGAAAGCCAGTCAGTAACTCAGCTGTGGCCGGAGGCGGCACCGGAATAATCCCGTGCTGCGATCGTGCGAAGCCTGATCCCATCGGCAATGGTGAGACCAAAAGTTCGCTTACGCCGAGATAGTCGAGGCCCCAAGCAGCCGCCACGATATCGATGATAGAATCGACAGCGCCAACTTCATGGAAGTGCACCTCGTCAGGGGTCGTCTGATGAACTTTTGCCTCGGCGATCGCCAGCGCTTCAAAAATCGCGACCGCCGTCGCACTGACGCGCGGCGCCAACCCTGCACTCTCGACCATCCGGCGAATCTCCGCAAAATGGCGCTCCGGCTGGCGCTCGAAGACCTCGACCTCGAACTTGGCCGCTGCAATTCCGCTTACATCCTTACGCCGGATTCCTAGCCTGTAGCCACCCATCCCGAGGCTCGCGGCGACGCGCTCAAGTTCGCCGAAATCGGCCCCACAATCGATCAAGGCGCCGGCCACCATATCGCCGCTCAGCCCTGAAAAGGCATCAAGATATCCCGTGCTCATCAGACCTCAGCTTTACTTAAACATACGCCGCAATTAAGATCGAAGGAGCGCATCGTTGGCTTGTCTCGGGAACATGAGGCAGAGGGACCTGAATCAACTTCGCCGTCTATTGGAAGGGCGTAAACGCGAGATCCTTTCCGAAGCCGACCGCGCCGTGGGCCACATGAATTCCAAGTCGCCTGACGGCTTCCCTGACCCGACCGACCGTGCCAGCCTTGAATCCGACCGTGCACTAATCCTGCGCATGCGCGATCGCGAGCGCAAGCTTTTGGCGAAGATCGACGAAGCAGTCAAACGTCTCGATACTGGCTCTTATGGCCGCTGCGAAGAATGCGGCGACGAAATTGGGCTTGAGCGCCTAAAAGCGCGCCCGGTGACCACTCTATGTATCGGCTGCAAATCCGACCAGGAAGCGCGGGAACGAGCGTAGACCTAGCCTGCGACTCGGTGCCAGTAGGGCTTCGAGTGTCACGCCTAAGACTCTGAGGCCCGCTCCCGGTAAGATCGCTCCACATGAAAGTTACGAAAGCCGTGATCGTCGCCGCCGGGATGGGTACGCGCATGCTGCCCGCCTCCAAGGTCATCCCCAAAGAACTCCTGCCCGTGGTGGATACTCCAGCGCTCCAAATCGTCGTTGAAGAGCTGACTGCATCTGGCATCGAGGAGATTATTCTTGTCCTGAGCCCTGACCGCACTCTTGCCCTCGATCATTTCCGGCCCGTTCCCGAACTCGAGCGGCTGCTCGCCGAGCGCTACAAGCACGATTTACTCGAAGTCGTCCATTACACCAATAACCTAGCTAAATTTACCGTGGCCTATCAGCACAAGCCGCACGGTCTCGGCCACGCCGTATTGATGGCGCGCGAGGCGGTCGGTGACGCACCGTTCGCCGTCATCCTTCCAGACGATATCTTCGATGGCCCCCGTCCGTGCCTTCGCCAGCTTCTCGATATCGCTGAGAGCGAGAATGCCCCCACCGTCGCATTGATTCGCGTGCCACATGCTGAAACCTCAAAGTACGGAATCGTCGAGGTTAAGAACGTCCGTCCGCGCCTCTACGAGCTCACCGGGATGGTCGAAAAGCCCCCGGCAGAAAAAGCGCCGAGCGACTTTGCGATCATGGGACGCTATATCCTCACGCCGGACATCTTTCCGCTTCTCGCGGACGGGAAACCTGGTGCCGGAGGCGAGATCCAGTTGACTGACGGGTTGCTGGCTTTATCGCGTCGGCGCGAGCTTTATGGATACGAGTTCGAGGGCGTACGTTACGACCTCGGTGACCGCGTCGGTTTTCTGACGGCCCAGATTGGCTATGGCTTGAAACGCCCGGAACTGGCTGATAGGTTGCGCGCTTGGCTTAAGACCGCGCTCGAATAGCTTCCCGGCCTCGGTGGGGCAGTAGCTCAGCTGGGAGAGCACTACGTTCGCAACGTAGGGGTCGAGGGTTCAAATCCCTTCTGCTCCACCAAAAATCCTAAAATCTTTTCAGCACTGGGCACCTTCGCCCGAAATGAAGCGTCGATGAAGTTTCGACGTCACGACGATATCGCCCGTAGACTGGCCGACGGCGCCGTCCGATTGAACACTGAAGACCGGCCACCAGCCAGAAAACTCTCCGGGGTTAGGCGTCCGAACAGATCAACCATCGACCCGACGAGGCCAGTCCAGCCGGTCTGATGACTTGCACCGATACCAGCGCCGTTATCTCCATGGAAATATTCGTAAAATAAAATGTAGTCGCGCCAATGGGGATCATTCTGGAACTTCTCAGCGCCGCCATAAACTGGCCGGTGCCCGTCATTGTCACGCAAGAAAATCGCGCCCAGACGCTCGACGATTTCGCGTGCGACCTCGAAAAGGTTCATCAGGCGGCCACTACCAGTGGGACATTCAATTTTAAAATTGTCGCCGTAATAAGAATAAAAACCGAGAAGACCGCGCACGATGGCGATATTAACCGGTACCCATATAGGTCCTCGCCAGTTTGAGTTACCGCCGAATAGCCCCGTGTCTGATTCCGCTGGCAGATAGTCAACCCGATATTCATTTCCTCCAGCTTGCAGCACGTAAGGATGGGCCTGGTGGTATTTCGACAGGGAACGGATGCCATGTGGACTAAGGAACTCGTTCTCGTCCAACATTTTAGTTAGGACGCGTGTCAGCTTCTCCCGATTGAGCAGTGCGATTATGCCGCGATCCGCTACTCCGAGATGCCCTGGTCCCGTGGGGTGAAGGAATTCCAGCATCCGGGGTATCTGTTTGAATCGAGCCAATAGGAAGCGCGTCGCGTTGGGGACCTGTTCCCGCTGCCACGCTTCGATCACCGTAGTGGCACAGAGGGGCAGAAGCCCAACCATCGAACGGACCTTCAAGTGAGTGCTGCGCCCATCGGGCAAGCGCAACAGATCGTAGTAAAAGCCGTCTTCCTCGTCCCACATACCGTCAGAGCCCCGCTTATTCATCGCCGCCGCGATCCAGAAGACGTGGTCAAGAAACTTCATCACCAGTTCCTCATACGTCGGATCGTAGCTCGCGATATCGACGGCCAGTTCAACCATGTTTTGCGCGAATAGAGACATCCAAGCGGTTCCGTCAGCTTGCTCTAGGGTTCCCCCGGTAGGCAGGGCCGAACTGCGATCGAAGACACTGATATTGTCGAGTCCTAGGAAGCCGCCTTCGAAGACGTTTTTGCCGAAGCGGTCCTTGCGATTGACCCACCAGGTGAAGTTCAACATCAATTTGCGGAAGGCAGATTTAAGAAAATTAAGATCGACGGTGCCGCGCCGTACGGTATCTGTACGATATAGAAACAGAGTGGCCCAGGCGTGGACGGGAGGATTGACGTCGCTGAAGTTCCATTCATAGGCGGGAACTTGACCGTTGGGATGAAGATAGCGTCCGTTAAGTATCAGTTCGAGCTGCGCCTTGGCGAAGTCGACATCCACGGTGGCTAGGGCCAGAGCGTGAAATGCCAGATCCCATGCCGCGTACCACGGATATTCCCATTTGTCGGGCATGGATATGACATCGTCGTTGACCATATGGAACCATTCGCGGTTGCGCGAGTGGCCGTCTGCCTGCATCGGACCGGCTTGATGCTCATCCAGCCATTTGATGCCGTCGAAGTAGTAATATTGCTTAGTCCACAACATCCCTGCCATCGCCTGACGCACCATGCTGAACCGATCCGGATCGGCCTTAATCGGTGCAGAGAGGATGGAATCATAAAATGCGTCGGCCTCCGCGAGTCGCGCAGCAAAGATGGCTTCATAATCAGCGAAAGGGTCGCCCATTTCGAATGAGGATTTGGAACTGAGACGAACTTGCACGACCTCTTTCTGACCGGGTTCGATTACCAACTCGTAATGGGGTGAGACCTTGGTGCCGATGAGGTTGGGATTAACCGCGTCATTCCGGCCATGCACGACATAATCGTTGATGCCATCTTTGACGTACGGGGACGCATTGGTACCACTGAACAGACGCGTTTGATTCGTTTCGTTCTCTGTGAAAAGCAGCGGAACGCTGCGGTCGCAGTATAAGTGGAATTCTGGGAGTGACTCGCGAAAGAGCGGATCAGTGTGACGGGCTTCGATCGCGTTGCCATTTGGCGCCTTCGCCACGCTCATCACCGGCTTGCTGCCGCCGTCCGGCCATGACCAAGTATTGCGAAACCACAGTGTCGGCAATACGTGCAAGGTTGCCGGTTCCGGTCCTCGATTGTGCGTAGTTACTCGAATCAGGATGTCTTCGGGACCAGCCTTCGCGTACTCAACGAACACGTCGAAGTAGCGATCATCATTGAAGATCTCTGTGTCCAGCAGTTCATATTCCGGTTCGTTGCGCGAGCGGCGGCGATTGGTCTCGATCAGCTCACTATATGGATAGGGGCGCTGCGGGTACTTATAGAGATACTTCATGTACGAGTGCGTCGGCGTACTGTCGAGATAGAAGTAGTACTCCTTCACATCCTCGCCGTGGTTCCCCTCGCTGTTGGTCAGGCCAAATAGACGCTCCTTGAGGATCGGGTCGCACCCATTCCATAGCGCCACGGCGAAGCACAAGATGCCATGGTCGTCGGAGATACCCGCCAAGCCATCTTCGCCCCAACGGTAGGCACGCGAACGGGCTTGATCGTGAGAGAAATAATCCCAGGCGTTGCCGTCGGCGCTGTAATCCTCGCGTACAGTTCCCCATTGACGCTCGCTCAGGTATGGGCCCCACTTCTTCCACGGCACTTTTTTTTCGCGAGCGTCTTCGAGGCGAGCTTGTTCTCTATCTAATTCATCCTTGTTCAAGCGAATTCCTTTTTTAACTTCCTATTTCGACCTAGCTACGACATCACAGGCGCGACCGTTCCTTACCGGAATCCACCACGAATGCGGCCAATCACATATCATCGAAATCTCAATAATGTCATCAGTGCACCGTTATAAATGCTAATGACTGCCTTCGTTATCTATCTTTTTGCTGACTCGCTTAAACGGTCAAAAACCGCTGCCATCGGATCGATCCGCTGCTAGTATCTTCGAAATTGATGCATCCTGTTCGATATTTCGTTGGCTCCAAGGTGTAAGTGCATGCATTTTCCGCGAATCTCCAGTCTCAGAAGTCCCGTCCTCGATGAGAGCCGGCCGCAATATATGACCTCTCAACTGTCACGCTTGACCCCTGTTTTCACCCTGGCCCTTGGCCTCCTGATGCTTTCATTTGCACCCCGTCCAGCCTGCGCACAAACAGTTATGCTTGGGGGTAATCATCCAGCTGCCGCAGCATCGTTGACCGGTCGCGCGGCGGCTGATCAGCCTCTCACGATTCACGTTAGCTTTGCTCTGCGCGATCGCGGCAAATTGCAGGCGCTCCTCGCAGCTCAACAAAATCCGGCGTCACCGAAGTTTCACAAGTGGCTCAAGACGGGCGAGTTCGACAGCCGCTTTGGCCGCACCAAGACCGAGATGAATGCGGTCAGGCACTGGCTTGAAGGGCACGGCTTTGTGATCACGTCGGCTAACCCCTTGGGAATTACCGCGATCGGCGATGCCGCGATTGCCGAAGCTGCCTTCGATACCACCATCGCCGCCTCGCCGGACGGTACCGTTTTCGCCAACGCCACCGACCCCGAAATCCCCACCCAATTGAGCGGTATCATTGGCGCGATCGATGGCCTCGACAACACTCATCGTGCGGTTCCCCTCTTCCATAAGACGGCCACTAGTGGGGCGTCGCTCGCAGCCTCCAGGCCTGTACTCGCGTCGGCCCTGGCGCTCGACGGTTTGACGGGCGGCGACACCACGCCTGATTATGAAGGCGGCGGCTACGCTGCTGGTTTCGGTCCAAACGACTTCTATACTTTCTACGATGAGAGTCCTTTGCTTAACATCGGGACTAACGGCAGTGGCAGTGATTGCATCGCTGTCATCGAAGATTCCAACTACCTCGCATCAGCCGTCACCCTCTTCGACACTACTTTTGGACTGCCGGCGGCCAATATCACAAACGTGTTCCCCGACACGACGAACCCAGGGGTCAACGGCGACGAAATCGAAGTCTTGCTGGATCTCGAATGGAGCCACGCAGTTGCCCCCGACGCCCCGCTTCGTGCATACATGGGCTACGGCAATAGCGCGTTGCCGGATGCTATTAAACAAGCCGTCACCGATAACGCCTGCAGTTCGATCAGCATCAGCTATGCTTTCTGTGGCGAGACTGCGTCTTTCTATTCGACCACGCTTGATCAGCAGTTTTCCAAGGCCGCCTCGCAGGGCCAATCAGTCTTCGTCTCGGCAGGCGATTGGGGTTCGGCCGGTCTCAACGCAGCTTGTAATATCGCAACTACGCAAAATATCAGCGAGATGTCCGCCGACCCCAACGTAACCGCCGTGGGCGGCACCCAGTTCGTTCCGAATTATAATAGTTCAAACAACGACACCGGCATCGTTACCGAAAGCGTCTGGAATGACCCGGCTGGCGCAACTGGCGGTGGCAAGAGTTCGGTATTCAGCAAGCCCTCGTTTCAAACCGCCAATACTCCAGCCGACGGCAAACGCGACGTTCCCGATATCGCCTATGGCGCCAGCCCCTACTATCCCGGCTACTATATGGCAGTCGACAATAGTGGGTCCCCGGCGGTGGAATGTTGTATCGGTGGCACCAGCATCGCCGCCCCAGAATGGGCCGGGCTGGTTAGGCTAATCGACCAGACCAGCGGGCGTCCCGGCAATATTGATACGCGGCTCTATCAACTCGGGCCGTCCGGTAGCAGTGTCGGCCTCCGCGATGTCACCACTGCTAACGATTCCGCCAATCATTCTGTCGGCAGTAACACGTATAACGGCGTGGCCGGGTTCACCGCAGCCGCCGGTTACGATCAATCCACTGGATGGGGCTCTGCCGACGCAACCACGTTCGTAAATGCTTTCCCAGTTGCTAGTGGCAGCCCTACACCTACTCCAACCCCGACGCCTACTCCTACACCGACACCGTCTTCCACTCCGACTCCCAGCCCTTCGCCGACAAGAACGCCTTCGCCAACACCGACCGCAACGCCGTCGCGAACCCCGACTCCCACTGCTACGCCAACCCCGTCTTCCACGAAGCCCCTAGCGCCGACGCTGTCGGCAACCTCGATTAATTTCGGCTCGGAAGTAGAAAACGGGACCAGTGCGTCGCACAATCTCACTGTCACCAATTCAAGGACCAGTCCCGCTAATCTGATTATCAGCGGTTCGACGATATCAAGCCAGTTCCTGATTTATTCTCCTTCCACCACCTGCACGAACGGTAAAAGTCTCGCCGCTGGAACCAGTTGCGTCTTTGCCCTTCGGTTTACGCCGACCACCACCGGCACCATCAACGGAACCTTGTCGATCAGCGATAATGCGAGCAATAGTCCGCAAAGCGTGAGGTTGTCGGGCAACGGCCAGCGCTAGGTTCTGACCGCATGGAGGGGTCATCGGCAATAATACTCGCCGCTGACCTCTCCAATATAAATCCCAAACGCAGTGAGATCCGGACAGGACTCACAGCGTTTCCGCTTCCCCCGCGCACTGATCCCCTTGACAGGACCGAATTACGTCCTCGCGCCGAGCCTTATCCTTAAAACAAGCCCCGCAGCGCAAGAAATTCCGGCAGTCAGCAGCAAGGTAGCTTGGCAGTCGCTTTGATAACTTTGCACTCTCGCCCCGCTGACAGAGTCGAAACTACAGAGAGTATCGTTGGCATCAACGATGCTTAAATGAATCTATGACTCTCCATTAAAGTTCAATGCGGGCCAAAGGCTGTCAACACTGTCCTTTGTTACTCTGCTGAGAGTCCAAGGAGGAAAAGGCCATGAAAATCGCAAAGAAGCTGGCGGCAACCTTGGTGGCAACGGCGATGGCTACCGCGCTGTACGGTCCGGTATTCGCTGACCTCTTCGATCAGCAGCCGTCGGAAAAGCCAGCGGCAAACAGAGCTGCAGAAGCGCCCTGCCAGCCATTGACTTGGGCGGCAGCGAACAAGTTGCCCTCTTGGGTGAAACCAAGCGACGTTGCATGCATGTCGGTGTCCACCGAAGATCTAGAGGCCAGCCGACAGGCGCGGGCACTTCTTCTACAAGCTGCGGGACAAGCACAAGACCAAGCGGGTACGTTGTCGAATTCGGCAACCGAGACACAATACGACGACGGTCTCGCCGCTTATGCCGAGGGTAGGTACTCTGATGCTATCGTGCACTTTCGCGCCGCGATGCCATCAGTCAGCCCTATTGAGTTTCAGCACTGAAAGGCCAGTTGGTTGAGAGGCTAGCACAGCCGCGCAAACAGGAAGGAACGCCGGGCACTCGCCACGCGTTCCTTCCTTTACAAAGCATTAATTATCCTTTTGGCAATTGAAGGATGCGTTCGCCGATCATGTTCTTTTGAACTGCCGAGCTTCCGCCCGCAATGGTTAGTGATTCCGAAGACAGGATTCGCCGCATCCAGTCACCGTCCGGGGCGAACAACGAACGGCCTTCGAGCGTCGCATAGGCGCCCAGCAACCGCATCGAGAATTTGGTCATCCTTTGCGATAACTCGGTCGATACCAGCTTGCCAATCGACGATTCCGCCCCTGGCTGCTGCCCCTTGAGCCGTTTCGTCAACGCCCGCAGCCCATTGTATTTCTTCGCAGCCGCCTCGATTGCAAATTGTGCGATTTGCTGCCTGATATCATCATCCTCGGCTGCCGTCGCCAACCCGTTCATCGGGACTGTTTTCGCAAGTTCGGCTAGTTGGGCGAGAATCACCTCGGTCCCGCCAATCGTCTCGCTGATCCCGAACCGTTCATGCATCAGCGTCGCGACCAGCACTTGCCAGCCCGCGTTGAACGGTCCCAAGAGATTCTCTTTTGGCACTCGCACGTCCTCGAAGAAGATCTCGTTGAACTCCGCGTCGCCGCTGATCTGCTTGAGCGGGCGGACGGTCACACCCGGGCTATGCATATCCACCAGGATGCAGCTCAGCCCTTTATGCTTCGGCGCGTCCGGGTCCGTACGCACAAAGAGTTGGCAAAAGTCGGATCGATGAGCGTGTGTCGTCCAGACCTTCTGCCCGTTAACAACGAAGTAGTCACCTTGCAGGTCGGCGCGCGTCTGCATTGCGGCAAGGTCAGAGCCTGCGCCCGGCTCCGACATCCCTTCACACCAGATTTCGTCCGCCCCTATGATTGGTTTCAGATAGCGCTTCTTTTGCGCGTCAGTACCCCACTGCATCAGAGCCGGCCCGGTCATGATAATCCCCAGCACGTTGATTCCGATCGGTAATCCGAGCCGTCCGAGCTCCTGCTGGAAGATCACTTGTTCGACGAAGGTTGCGCCGCGTCCGCCATACTCCTTGGGCCAGTTCATCCCGACCCAGCCCGCAGCGTAGAGCTTCTTATGCCAGCGTTTGTTTCGCTCCCACAAAACGTCTTCGTTAAGCCGTTCGCGTTCGGCGGCGGTCAAAGGTGGCGGCTGATTCGCTTCGAGCCAGGTCCGCACCTGCGCCCGATACGCTTCCTGTTCCGCAGAATAATTAAAGTCCATAAGATAGAACGCCTTTGCTGCATAGTCTGGTGCTGCCAGAACTGACGTCAGCGCCTGTCGCGATATTATCTAACCCGGCTCCAATTCGGTAGCGCGATTCATCGCGGCAATACTTAGCTTCGCTTATTCATTCCTCCATGAGTGGGTACAGTGAGTGAATGACGTTTTATGATGGACGCGCAAACACCATTTTCATACCAGTGCAACGCGTGTGGGCGGTGCTGCCATAACCAGGTAATAACGCTCTCACCCTACGACGTGCTTCGGCTTGCCCGCGCCGCCCATCTTTCGACCACCGAAGCAATCGCGCGGTTCACTCTCCGCCGTGGATCGCTCCTGCGCTTCGAATCTGTCGGTGGCTGCGCAGCCTTGGACGGTTCGCGTTGCACACTCCACTTGGGCCGCCCGCTCGCCTGTCGCCTGTATCCCTTAGGATTGGAAAGCGGTCCAATTGCAGACCCCGGACCGCACGCGTTCGCGAGCAAACGCTCTCACAGGCTCGAACGTAAGGGCGCGCGCGTATCCTTTGTCCGGCTAGAACCTGCTGCGGGTTCCGCCGGGGTCTATGGCACCGCCTCAACCGTTGCCAATTTCCTCAATTCTCAAAATGTGGCGCCGTATCTTAGCGGTGTCGAACGGTACCGCTCGCTCATACCACTGATGCGTGCGCAGATCGCCACGCTCGTTGACGTGGATCGGATCGAACCGCGCGAGTTCTGGCGCCGAGCTTTTCATGAGGCGATGCGCGAAACCGACTACGATCCTAATCCGCTGATTACAGCGATCTTCGACACCGACGCTGCAACCGGTGCCGAGCTCTTTGATTCTGAAGTTGAGCTAATCGACGCTCACTTGCATGCGATAGCTGGCTTGATTCGTAAGGAATCCAATCCGGCGTCGCTCGCGTCTGCCGCGTTCCTGCTTGCTGTTAGCCTCGGCCTTGCGCCGGCTGAAGTAGAAATGATGCCTGACCAAGCTCTGGGATAGCGAATTCCAATTATTGACTATTCGGGCTGTTCATCATCCTCACTAATATCCTTATGATGACCCGATGGCGTGGCCTCCGCCATCGGCGTTACCGTCGCCGCGACGCTCGGTGCAGGCGTCGGAGTTGGCGGCGGCCTGTCCGCTCCGAGCGCCTGAATAATCTCATTCGCATGCGTCCCCGGATTGACGTCAGGGTAAACTTTGAGGATACGCCCGTCCTCGTCGATCACATACGTAATCCGGCGATCGAGTCCAAGAATCGGAATCCCATTGTCGGCACCGTAGGCCTTCGCAATCTTGTTGTCTGGATCGATCAGCAGTGGAAATGGAAGATTATACTTTGCCGCGAACGCCTTATGCTTATCTGCATCGTCGATGCTGCATCCGAGCACTGCGATTCCCCACCCCTTCAATTCGCTGAATCCGTCGCGAAAGGCGCACGCCTCTTTGGTACATCCAGGCGTATTATCCTTCGGGTAGAAATATAGTACTACCTTGTGACCACGATAGTCAGTGAGCTTGATCGGCACGACCTGACCATCCACTACCGCTTGAGTAGAGAAGTCCGGTGCCAGATCACCTTCCTTCAACATCTCCGCCTTCGCCGATTTTGGCTTCAGGATAACCACCAGGAAACCCGCAGCCACCACCGCTATCACCAAGATCAGGATTCTCATTGCGCCGTCTTCACCGTCATCGAGTCTTACACACCACCAAGGTCAAGGCGCCACATTCACAGCGATGCGCCCGCGTGTACCAGAGCTATGAACTGCGGCCGCGTCACTAGCGAACCATCAAATGGTCCGACACCTCCGAGTAAAGACTCCGACGCCCGCGCAGGCGAGGCTATACGTAATGGAGCCATTCCTTGTAGCGCCCGTCGCGGCCGCGCAACGCCGCGTGGAACGTCTCGATTACGCGGCGCGTAATCGGTCCCGGCTTACCGTCGCCGATTTTGCGATCGTCAAGTTCACGGACCGGTGTCACTTCAGCCGCCGTTCCGGTCATGAAAGCCTCGTCCGCGATATAGACGACGTCGCGCGGAAATGGCTGCTCGACTACCGGAACGCCCGCATCCGTCAGAATCCGCATTACCGATTCGCGCGTGATTCCCGCCAGAATCGACATCAGCGGTGGCGTACGCACGATACCGTCACGAATCACAAAGAAGTTCTCGCCACTGCCCTCCGCCACATAGCCATTGACGTCGAGCAGCAACGCTTCGTCGTACCCATTGCGGCGCGCCTCATACCCGGCCAGCGCAGAATTGACATAGTTCGCCGAGGTCTTCGCCATCGGCAGCATCGAGTTATGATGAAACCTGACAAACGACGAGGTTTTGAGCCGCACGCCCTTGAGCGCGTCGTCGCCAAGATAAGCTCCCCACGGCCAAGCCGCGATAGCTACTTGTACCGGATTGCTGCGCGCCACTACGCCCATCTCGCCAGCGCCATAAAACGCGATCGGCCGGATGTAGCATTCCTCGAGATGGTTGGCTCGCACTACATCGGTGCAAGCTTTGATAAGTTCTTCCTGACTGAAAGGGATCGCCATTTCCAGGATATGCGCTGAGTCGAACAGCCGCCGGATATGCTCTTTGAGCCGAAAAATCGCCGACCGTCCGTTGTCGCCTTTGTAGCACCGGATACCCTCGAACGGCGCCATACCGTAGTGCAGGCTATGCGTTAGAACGTGGACCTTGGCTTCGTCAAAGGGAATCAAGTCGCCGTCCATCCAGATTTCGTCGGTGCGCAAATTGTTAGCTGCCAAGATCCATCCTCATCTATTGTGGTCGCGATTCTCGCTTGCGTCGCCAACCGGCTCGCGGGTCAAGTCAAAGCATCGATTCTGATTGACGATTCGCCTGCCCAGCGGTGAGAAATCAAAGGTAGTCGAAGGCGTCCGCACGGACAAGCCATGATTCTACTAACTATCTGCGCTGCCCGCTTTTATCGCGTCCCCTGTGGTGAACAATTGGGGAAGGGGCGCGCATAGCAGATACCCGTTCAGCGCGGACCCGCGGCTCGCGCTCAATCCGACTGGTGTCGCCTCTCGCTAACGCTCGTGGACCCGTACGCACCCGGTCTCGTTCGCCACCGTTTCCTCCGCAGGTGCCGCCACGTCTCTCGCCTCTAACCTTGGTTTGGTTGCGGCTGCCTCGCTTACACTGGCTACCCCTTCTGGCGCTCGCCGCCGATGGCGTCGGCCACCTCGCCGCCGTCTCCGCTTCCGGCCACCTCCATTCTGCCCTTCGACGGCGCTGGCTCGGCGCCGGACCCCGCCATTTTCGTTGCGCTCGGCAACGAACCTATCGAGTTCGGGCACCCCGATGCCGTCCACAGGCGCGACGAACTCCAGCAACCGTCGCGCCTCGGCGTAATAGGGCCGCCGCGCGATTCGGCGTACGTGCCGCGTTAGACCCGTCATGTGCACGAGCGCATCGAGCAAGAGTCGCATCTGCTCGCACTCTCCCCTCGCGAAGCCGCGGCTTTGCAGGTTCCGTATCACCTCCGCCCGCTGCTCGGGATCGTTCTCACGTGCCCGTGCAAGGTAAAGATCCGCAAACAAGCACGCCAGCACCATCGGGCGTGGTTGCTCGCCATGCCGAGCGATCGTCTCGCCGAGCGCCGCCAGATGGCGGACCGTGGGCGTCAGCGCAAAATCCTCGCGCGCCTCCATGCTGCTCCGCAGATGCCTCGACAAGGGTTCGAGCAGGACCTCCAGCAGACCCAATTGCTCCATCAGCACCAGCGCTCGCGCCGACCCATGCGTACCGATCGTACGGAAAATCTCTTCGACCATGCGCGGCGTCGAGGCCTTGACCAAATCCCGACAGTGACGCCGGATTGCACTGGCGGTGGCCTGCTCAATTTCAAATTCAAGTTTGGCGGCAAATCGCACCGCCCGGATCATTCTGACCGGGTCCTCGCGCATCCTCAGGTCCGGGTCGCCGATCGTGCGGATCAACCGGGCTTCAAGGTCCGCAACCCCTCCGGTGTAGTCGATTACTTGAAATGTGCGCGGATCGTAAAAGAGCGAATTTACGGTGAAATCCCGCCTGAATGCATCCTCCTCCGGCGTTCCGAAGGTGTTATCCTGCCGGATCATCGGATCGCTGCCATCCGACGGCTCCTCGCTTGGCCGTCTGAACGTTGCGACCTCGATATTCTGGGCTCCGAAAAAGACGTGGACTAGCCGGAAACGCCGCCCGATCATCCGCGAATTGCGAAAGGTGTCGCGGACCTCCTGCGGATGGGCCGACGTTGCGACATCGAAATCCTTTGGCCGCCGCCCCATCATCAAATCGCGCACACTACCGCCAACCAAGTAGGCGATATGCTCGGATGCAATCAGACGGTAAAGAACTTTGAGTACGTTAGCATCAATATCGCGGCGCGATATTGGATGCCCCGAGCGCTCCAGGATCGATGGTTCCACAGTTCCAGCAGGTTGAGGGTCAGCGCCTTAACCCCCGCACGATGACTCAACCGAACTCAATCTAGCATGGACGTGCGGATTCTTCACGGCCTCTGACTTTGCCCCAAGACCGCGTCCTGACCCTGCCTATGCCGTCGATTCGCGCCGCCTCAGAACGGACGCGCCTTGATCGCGTGTACTCGCGCGATCGCATAGTATGTCCGTCATGCCTCGCCGTCCTCGCCGCACCATTCAAATTGTTAGTCATGGACCCTCATGTCTCGACGGTGTGATGGCTGCTGCCGCGATCCGCCGCTTCTATCCTGACGATCGCGTACTTGCGACGCTCGCTGCTAACGGCGACACCGACCGCGTTATCCAGTCCGTCCGCTCAGCCAGTTCCGGCGGTGCCGAGGAGCTCTGGATTACCGACCTATCCTGGACCCAGACCGAAACCGCGGGCCATCTTACGAGCGTTATCAAAAGCGGAGCTCGCGCCTACTGGATTGACCACCATCGGACCGCAGTTGGACGGGCCGACGCACCAGAATTTGAGGTCCCGTTTACCGAGCGCGTGCTGTCAGAGGAATATTCGGCCGCGCTCCTCACCTACAACTTTCTATCCGCCAAGGCCGAGCGGGATGGCGATCATCAGCATCTTGCGTCTTATCGAAAGTTCGCCCCGTTCGCCGCGATCGCCGATGATCACGACCGCTGGATTCATCGCATTCCCGCATCTGCTGATTGGGCTCTTGCCGTCCAGACGCTAGGCGGCATCGAGTCCTATCGCGAGATCATCCGCCTCGACGAACCGGTGATGAGCCGACGGCTCAAGCTTGCTCTTGAGGCTGGACTCAAGGCGATGGACAAAAGTTACGCGATCGCCAAATCCACGATGGTCGAGCGGGAACTCGATAATGGCATCCGCGTCAGAAGCGCCTGCTGTATGGGCTATAGCAGCGAGGTCGCTTCACGCCTTTACGAGGGGCAGCATCGAACCGTGATTGCACTCTTCGATTTGCGCAGTCTCGGCGTTAGCCTGCGCCGCAGTGCTGATTGTCAAGTTGATCTTTCCGAGCTGGCGCGATCGTTCGGGGGCGGCGGCCATGCGGCCGCAGCCGGCTTCGCAGTCGATGAGGTCAAGCTCGCACCGGCCGAGCGTCTCGCCGACGTCCTCGGTGCCAAACTTCTCAACGAGCGGCACCCCAACTGATCCGTGCGGGCGTCACTCAATCTCCATCGCGATAGGTCTCCCAGAGTTACATCAAGAGTCGGCTGAACTGATCCTGTCACCCGACTTGGATTTGACGAAGGGTGTCTCTAAGGTCAGTTCGCACCCACAGTTCGCAAATCCGTTCGAATAATTAAACCGAGATCGATCACATAGAGTGCAATCACGATGTTTCCAAGTTCAGTCGCAAGAGCGCTGACGGGCATCAACTGAGTAATGCCCCATAATAGAAAAGCGCTGCCAAGCATCAGCCGCTTTAACAACTCTAGAGGGCGGGGCCGAAGTAGCGCCTGTAGTACGATATAAGCAGCCCCTGCTAAGAGCAGCGGCGTCGCTGATAGCGGTGCACCCTTCATCAAAGCCCAACCGCGAGTGGCCCATCGCGCAACGTTGACTGATAGGCCGGTTAACATCGGTGTTGCTCCTACCGCTACCAGGGCGACGCAACTCACGACCGCCATTACTGCGAGCGATCGCGTTAGCCATCGCCCCAGTTCAACAAGAACTGATCGCTCATCAGGTCTCTTTAACGACCCTAATGATCCCTGATCGCGAGCAATGCGTTCGCTATCTCCTGCTACATCCGTAACGTTTTCAACCCGAGCAGTGGAGTCCTCTCGTTCCGCCTTCGGGCGTAGAGAGTTCGTAGAGTGCGGCATCATTACTTACCCGGCGTCATCAATACTACAAACTACTATGCCAAACGTTGAGGGAACTAGTAATCGGCTGGACGATTAAAATACGATTCGGCGTATTGCAAAATGCAACGCCCGACTTACCCATTGACCACAATGTAAGTTCACCGAGCCTTGATTATTGCCAAGACGCCGCACCATCATTTCCACTTTTTCCTTGGCCCGACGACTTCGCCGTAGGCTCGCTTTATCTTGGTGGCCTAACGAAACTCCACCTCGGCATGCGATGGCCGGTGAGGCGTCAAGCTTCAGCGGCGCGGATGCGCTAATATCTGCCTTCGATGTGCGGAATAATTGGTTATGTGGGTCCGCGCGACGCCTGCCCGATTCTACTCGGCGGCCTCGAACGGCTCGAATATCGCGGCTACGATTCGGCAGGTATCGCGATTCTTCCATCGTCACAAAAGCTCGCAATCCGCCGCGCCGTCGGCAAGCTCGGTAATCTGCGCCGGCGCCTAACCGACGACCCGCTCGAGGGTCACATTGGCATCGGTCATACCCGATGGGCCACGCACGGCCGTCCGTCCGAGGAAAACGCCCACCCGCATCAGGCCGGACCGGTCGCCGTTATCCACAACGGCATCGTCGAGAATTACATCGAGTTGCGTGGAGAATTGCTCGAGCGCGGCCATAAGCTGCGTTCAGAGACGGACACCGAACTGATCTCTCATCTGATTGAAGAGGCGCTTAAGCGCAAGCTCGATTTAGCCGAAGCGGTGCGCGTGACAGTGGCGCAACTCCGCGGCTCGTTCTCGATTGTCGTAATCAGCGAGACCGATCCAGGCCGGCTCGTCGCGGCCAAGACCGCCACGCCGCTGGTGTTAGGTTTCGGTGATGGTGAGAATTTCGTTGCCTCCGATATCCCGGCAATTCTGGAACACACGCGCCTCGCGCTCGTGATGGAAGACGGCGAACTCGCGGATATCCGTGCCAGCAGCATCAATCTGACGACGTTTGCCGGTCACTCGATAGAACGCGCGCCACGGCGGATCGAATGGGACGCCGTCGCTGCCACGAAGGGCGGGTTTGCTCATTATCTTCGCAAGGAGATCAGCGAACAGCCGCAGGCCTGGATCGACACGCTGTCAGGGCGCGCGAGCCTCAGCTTGCCGGAAGTGCACTTCGAATCGGAACTGTTTCCGCCCGCTGGAGCCAAGTCAATCAGCCGGATTGTGCTGGTCTCGGCGGGAGCATCATGGATTTCATCCCTTATAAGCAAGTTCATGATCGAGGAGCTATGCGGCCTGCCCGCCGACGTCGATTATTCAGCCGAGTATCGTTATCGCAACCCGGCGATCGACGAACATACGATGCTCGTTGCGGTGTCCCAGTCGGGGGAGACGGCCGATACGTTGGCGGCGATGGAAGAAGGACGGCGGCGCGGCGCCTTTCTACTGGCGTTGACTAACACGGTCGATTCCTCCGTTGCACGCAAAGCCGACGCGCGGCTCTATACCCGCTGCGGTCCCGAAATCAGTGTGACCACCACCAAATGCTTCCTGACGCAGATCGAGAGCTTCTACCTTTTTGCGATCCATCTGGCGCAGCGTCTTGGGCGTATCGACGAACAAGAAGCGGAGGACTTATTGCGTCCAATCTTTGCGATTCCCCAGCAGATCGAGGCTGTAATCGCGCAGGAAAGGCAAATTCAGAAGATCTCGCGCAAATATGGCAAAGCCCGTGATTTCCTCTATCTTGGACGCGGCATCAATTATCCGGTCGCGTTGGAAGGCGCGCTCAAGCTCAAGGAAATTTCCTACATTCACGCTGAGGGCTACTCCGCCGGTGAGATGAAGCACGGACCGATCGCGCTCATCGACGAGGAGATGCCGGTCGTCGTAATTATTCCCAACGACAACGTCTTCGACAAAACGCTATCGAATCTCAAGGAAGTGGAATCGCGCAATGGCCGCATCATTGCTGTCACGGACCATCGCACGCCCGAACTCGAAGAAGTCGCATGGGATATCATTGATGTTCCAACTACAAATCGTTTCCTGATGCCTGTATTGACTACCGTTCCGTTGCAACTGCTCGCCTATCATATCGCTTGCTACCGCGGCACGGATGTCGACCAACCCCGCAACCTTGCCAAATCAGTGACTGTGGAATAACGCTCCATGCGCCAACAACAATTCCTTTGTGACTAGCCAATGAATTTTAGGAATCGGCAGATTCCTGTATAGGGAGAGCGAGGCTGCCTAGCGCCGTTAATCAAGGGCAAATCGTTTCGCTCGCAATCTCTGCCTCTGGAGTTAATGCTGATGCCTGATGTTCCGCCGCTCATTGATATCAAAGTTGTCGATTTCACGCGCTATCTGGCCGGACCGTTCTGCACGCAAATCCTCGGCGATTATGGCGCCGAGGTGCTCAAAGTCGAGCCGGTCGAAGGCGCGCGCGGCGAGATGGGTGGTGGGAGCAGCAAAGATACCTACTTCTTTCTGAGTACTAATCGCTCGAAGAAGAGTATTCAGGTATCAATGCGTAAACCCGAAGGTCGCGCAGTGCTTCATCGGTTGCTCGAGAGTGCCGATGTCGTAGTGGAAAATTTCAGGCCCGGCGTAATGGAAGCGATCGGGTTCGGCTACGAGAAATTGGCCGAGCGGAATCCTCGCATCATCTCCTGCAGCATTTCCGGATTCGGCGCTAACGGTCCGATGCGTGGTTATCCCGGATTTGATCAAATTGCGCAGGGCTTTTCCGGTCTGATGAGCGTGACCGGGACCGCTGAGAGCGGCCCCACGCGTGTCGGAATTGCGATTTGTGACCTGCTCGGCGGGATTTTTGCGGCTCAGGGGATTCTGCTGGCGCTCGAAGCGCGTCACCGCACTGGGCGCGGCCAAAAGGTCCAGACCTCTTTGATCGAGGCGATCATCAGCGTGTTGAGCTGGTCGGCGGGAATCTATTTTGATACCGGCAAACCCCCGGGACCGGCCGGCAATCACCATCCGCTATCGTCACCGCATGGCGTCTTTCAGGCGTCGGACCGGCCCTTCAATATCGCGGTTGGCAATGAAGCTATGTGGCGAACCTTTGTGAAAGTGATCGGGCGCCCGGAACTAGCTGACGATGAGCACTTCAATACGCCCGGGCTTCGTTTGAAGAATCGCAACCTATTAAATGCGGAGGTCAACGCCGCATTGGTGAGCGGGACGGCTCAGCAATGGATTGACCGTTTCAACGAAGCCGGTATCCCGTCTGGGCCGATCCTGAACATGCAGGAGATGTTTACCCATCCGCAAGTGGCCGCGCGCGAGATGCTGGTGCGCATTGCTCACCCGGAGATAGGTGAGTTCAAAACCACTGGACTTGGGGTGAAGTTGGGCGATACGCCTGGCGAGATCCGGCGGCCACCGCTAGTCGGCGAACATACGGAAGAAGTTCTGCGAGCGCACGGCTATACCGCCGACGAACTCACGCATCTGCGCGAGCTCAAGGCTATCCGCTAAGGAAAGGCTCACATGGCGCCGTGAAATATTCGCCAAGCGGGCGGTCTCTCCTAAATTCCTCCCTTGTCGTCGGGCCTTACGGCGCCTGCAAGCCAGAACCTAGGATTCGCGTTCCATAAAGCCTTCGAGATTACGCGATCGACC
>DATKPK010000111.1:0-7662 GCA_035524095.1 Binataceae bacterium (SeqCode)
GCCACCGATGGACTATGGCCTGATTGCGCGGCAGATCCGGCGCGAATTCGGCAAAGCACCCGAGCAGTTGTTCGCAAGCTTCGATCGCGAGGCGTTTGCGGCGGCGTCCTTGGGCCAGGTCCATCATGCGCGGCTCAAGAGCGGCGAGGAAGTCGCAGTCAAGATTCAGTATCCGGGTGTTGACGATACGGTTGAGCAGGACCTCGGCAATCTGAAACTGCTGCTGCGGACGTTGCAGGCGGTGGCCGGCGATATCATGCGGCAGAAGATCGATACGAAGTCGATCTACGCAGAGTTGCAGGAGCGGCTGCTTGAGGAACTAGACTACGTCAATGAAGCGCGCAATATCGCTGAATTCCAGAGATTGCTGGCCGACGACAAGGAAATTCTGTTACCGCGCGTAGTCCCAGAACTGAGTACGCGGCGCGTGCTCACGATGAGTTATATCGACGGCTATCGGTTAGCGGATGTGTTCGGCGAGGGTGCCGATGTGAAGCTGCGCCGATGGGTCGCGACCAAGTATTACATGCTGGTGTGGCGGCAGATTCTGGAATTTGGCGTGCTGCACACCGATCCACAGCCGGGCAATTATCTGGTGACCTTCCATCCCAAGCTGGGGATTCTAGACTTCGGCTCGGTACGCTACTTCTCGGAAAATGTACGAAGCTCAAGCCTGTTGCTCGCGCAGTCGATTCTGGCAGGTGATGACCCGGCGGTCGCGTCGGCATTGGTCAAGCTGGGGTATCTTGAGCCGAGGCAAGAAGCCGCCCCGATGGTCAAGATTATCTACATGCTGTTTGAGCCGGTGATCACCGACCGAGCGTACCATCCAGACGAATACGACGCTGTAACCAAGGCCTCGCAAGTGGGAGAAATAGCGATCGAGCATAAGCTGTATAAATCGCCGCGCCACAGCATTTTTCTGCTGCGGGCGTTGATCGGTCTGGACGGCATCATGAAGGGGTTGGGGGTCAAGCAGAATTACTGCGCGATGTTTCGTGAATGTGTCCGGCTAGCAACGGCGGCGAGCAAACGCCGCCGCCAGGCTTAGTTATCAGAGCGGCTGCGGGGATTCACCAGCCGTGCTGGACCCACCACATCAGGCCCCAGACTTCGACTAAAGTACCAAGCACGGCGTAAATCGCGATCATCCAACTGTAGCAATATTTAGCGCCGGCAGCCGCAAGCAGCATCACGAACGGCAGATAGTCAACCGAATAGCGGCAGCCGAACTGCTCAAAGCCAGTCCAATAATAGACGAGGTATAGAGCTTGAATGGCGACGATGGCGGCGACCGCCAGTTGATTGATGCGCTCGCGATAGTCGGCGGCGAGTGCGATATAGATAGCTGGAGTCGAGATGAAGATGGTGAATCCCGACATCGTGGGATTAAACCATGGGAAACCGGCTATCCGCTGGGGCAATTTCAGGAAGTACACATAATAGTTAATGGCTAGATAGTGGATACTGAACAGGCCCCATGGCCCTGCTCCGCCAGTATCCTCGACGACCCGCCGGTAGCCATTGTCGAACGGGCTGCCGAAGCGCGCGAAGTTATACCAAGCGTCGAAGGCAAGCAGGAGGCCGAGAGCGAGCACGAAGGCGATTTCGCGCTTTTGTCTAAAAGGTGCTTCAGCACTCGACCAGAGCGTGACTGCGAAGAAAGGGAATGAGAGCAAAACGGCTTGGCGTGAGAGCACGGCAAGGCCGAAGCCGAGACCGGCGAGCCATCCGCGGCGCGCGCCGAGAACGTCGAAGAGGGCAAGCATCAGCCCAAACGCGGTCGTGACGTGCATCAGCGCCCATGTGTTGCCGCACTGCCCGGCTGCGAAAAAGAAAAGCGAGCCGGTGCCGAAAAGTATCGTAAGCCATACGCGCTTCCATTGATCGAGTCCGAGCAGACCGGTGATTGACCACCATAGCGCGACCGCGAGGCCGCCAAGCGCGGCGTTGAACGAGGCTTGATGGAAATCGAGACCCCATATCGCAACCAATGGCATCATCAGCAGACTGGGCGCGATCCCATAGGCGATATAACTGCGGTCGGCGACATGGGTCATCTCGAAGTAGGAGCGCGGATCGATAAGGTCGAAGTGGCCGTGGAGCATCGACCAGGCCAAAACGACATGAGCGTTGAAGTAGGTCGGGTTAGAGAAGCTGGTGCTGAACTCGTAAAGCCGCCAGAAGAGCAAGACGATCAGCCAGAAGACGGCAGGATGGTCGCGGGAGGCGGCTATCAGCGGAGTAGTACGAGCCGAAGTGGTTAATCGAGTCGTGCACCCCGATGGTGGATTGCGCAGTGAGACGGACGTACTGGCGGAATCGGCGAAGTCGGCGCGGGGTTGGTCCATATTGGCTCGAGGCCAGTAAATGCGATCGCGGGCGCTCAGCCAAGAGGAGTGGTATGCATCCGTTAGGAAGGGCTTAGTTACAAGCGCAGCCGTGGTTTAGGCGACCCGGCAAAGAAAACGGCCGCGAGCCGTTAAGCCCGCAGCCGATTGGGTGGCCTTGCTGGTGAGAGAGCGGCTATTGATCCACTGGAACCAGTTCGACGCGGCGATTCTGGGCGCGGCCTTCAGCCGTGCTATTCGCCGCCACGAAGCCGGTCTTGCCGAAGCCTTGCGGGATCAACTGGCTCGACGGGATGCCCTGATCCTCGAGATAATTCGCGACTGACTCAGCACGCCGCTGCGACAGCTTCAGATTGTACTTGTAGCCGCCGATAGAATCGCAATAGCCATTGACATAGATCTTGAGGTTCGGATTGGCCTTGAGGGTCTCGGCGGCCTCGTCGAGCACGGGCTTGTCGACGGTGCGGATATAGGACTTGTTAAAGTTGAAGTGCACGCCGCGCAGAATGATTTTGGTTGGCGCAGGAGCCGGTTGCTCAGGCGGGGGAGGAGGCGGCGCTGGCGGCGGCGGTGCCGGAGCCGGCACGGGATGGGCGATGAAGCATCCAGCTAAAGCTCCAATCACAGCGCCAGCGGCGACACCCACCGGAACGCCAATTTCATAGGCCTTGTCGTTGTTACCCCCTGACGAGGCGGCGACAGCAGCACCGAGTCCGCCACCAGCCAAGGCGCCGACACCGGCACCAACCAAGCAGCCTTGACGCTGCTCGGCACTCATCGAGCTACAACCGGCGGCCATCGCAACAACAGCCAGCCACATCACCCAAGTTGCGAATTTCTTTCCCACGTCAACCTTTCGTTGCCGGCCACGATGCGGGGCAGGCTCAGGATTTAGGATTTTGTAATCAGCACTATTGGATGCCGTTCAGAGGCGAATGAGGCAAGCAGTTGCTCGTTAACAAACGGTTAAGAAGCAGCGCGCTGAATTTGGGCGGCGCCGAGTGTGCTTTCGATATCAGGCAAATGGCGGATGCGTTTGACATCTCGACGGTCCTGGGACTATCGAGCAGGTAAGAACGCAATCCGGCAAATTCCAACCGCCCAGACGGAGGTCATCATGTCCAGGTCTCAGCTAATCGAAGTTAATCAGCGCGAATGGCAGCCGATGAGGCCCGGTATCCTGATGAAGCCGCTGTGGTCAGATGAGGCATCGAGGCGACGGGTGCAAATCACTCGTTTCGAGCCCGGTGCCAGCCTACCGATGCATCGACATGACGGCGACGAGTTGCTGTATGTGATCGAGGGGGCACTGAGCGATGAAGCCGGTACCGTAACTGCTGGCAACATCGGTTTTCGCCCGAACGGCTGCACACATTCGGTCAAGAGCACGCATGGTGCAACGGTGCTCGCGTTTATCAGTGGGAGTATTGAGGCGGCGACGGAAGTCGGATCGGCACCGTCCTCTCAGATAATCACCCTGACCGAAATTCCGTGGAAGTCGGCGATGACGGGAGTCCAGCAGAAGCCGGTGTGGGAAGACAAGGCGAGCAAGCGGCGGGCGGTGCTGGTGCGCTTCGAGCCCGGGGCGAAACTACCCGCTCATCGCCACGTCGGCGACGAATTCGTGTTCGTAATCGAAGGGTCAAATGCCGACGAGGCGGGCGAGTTGCACGTCGGCAATCTGAACTATCGGCCCAACGGCTGTGAGCACAGTGTCTGGACAAAACACGGTGCGACGGCGCTCGCGCTGGTTACCGGCACCGTCGAGATGCTTTAGGGATAGCGCTCCAGGACTGGCAGCGGCGTGTCCTCGCAAGCGAGGCCTCAAATTCTCAAGCTGAAGGCTCGCGGACTCGCACATCGGCCGCCCTCGCAGGCGAGGGCTACGTGACACGGAGGCGGTCGGCGAGGCGGCTGAAGCGGCGGCGCTCATCCTCGTTGCGAACCGCCTGGGCCATCGCGGCGCGCGTCCCAATCAGCACGCAGACCCTCTCAGCGCGGGTGATCGCGGTGTAGATGAGGTTACGGCGGAGCATCAGATAGTGGCTCTGATGGATGGGAATGACGACCGCCGGATACTGGCTGCCCTGGCTCTTATGAATCGAAATGGCGTAGGCGAGGCCAAGTTCGTCAAGGTCGGCAAGATCGTATTCGGCATGGCCCTCGTCGAAAACCACGCCGACTTTTGATTTTGACGTGTCGATGGCTTCGATGCGCCCGATAGCCCCGTTGAATACCAGTTTGTCGTAATTGTTGCGCAGTTGAATGACGCGATCGCCCTCGCGATAGCGGCGGTCACCGGCGCGCAATTCCCTTCCGCGCGGATTCAGCAGGTCCTGCAGCTCACGGTTAAGCGAATGAGTGCCGAGCGGCCCGCGATTCATCGGCGTGAGGACTTGTATCGCGCGCGGGTCGGTTATGCCGAAGCGGCCGACCAGCCGCTTTTGAACCAGTTCCTTAATTGTGGCGAGGACGTCTTCGGGCGCGGCGCGCTCGAAGAAGAAGAAATCGCCGGCCGGGTCGTTCTCGGTTTCGGGATATTCGCCGCGATTCAGCCGATGCGCGTTAGAGACGATGAGGCTTTCGCGAGCCTGCCGGTGGACTTCGCGTAACTCGACCACCGGGACAAGGTCCGAGGCGATTACGTCCTTGAGGACGCTGCCGGGACCGACAGAGGGCAGCTGATCGCGGTCGCCGACCAAGAGCAGCGAGGAGTTGGGAGTGAGTGCGCGCAGGAGGCTCGCGGCCAACTCAACATCCATCATCGAGGCCTCGTCGACGACGAGGTAGTTCGTGCGCAATGGGAACTGCTCGTTGCGGAGGAACTCGCCGGTTTCGGGCGCATACTCCAGCAGGCGATGGATGGTGCGGGCCTCGCGGCCGGTGGCTTCCGCGAGGCGGCGAGAGGCGCGGCCGGTCGGCGCAGCGAGGGTAGGTTTCAAGCCGGCGGCATCGAGGGCGGCGAGTAACGAGCGCAAGAGAGTGGTTTTGCCGGTGCCCGGGCCGCCAGTAATCACGGCAACGCGGCTTTTGAGAGCGCAACTGAGCGCGCGCAACTGCTCGGCTGAGAGCACCACGCCGGAGTCGGACTTCTGAGCGGCATCGAGGGCGCGGGTGACGACGCTAGCGCCGATCGGACGGCCTGCCATCAGGATATGGATCCGGTCAGCGACAGTAGTCTCGGCATCGTAAAGCCGCTTGAGATAGACGGCGGGATGGTCTTCGACCTCATCGGTGACGACCTCGCCGGTTTGGATGAGTTCGCCGAGCGCCTGCCGGGCAAGCTCCGGTTCCATTTCAAGGCCGCTGGCGAACTGATGTTCGAGATAGGCGAAGGGCGCGAAGACGTGGCCCTCCTCGGCCATTCGTTCGAGGAGGTAAAGGATTGCGGCGCGGGCACGCCGCAACGAACTGCGCGGGACACCGAGCTTTTCAGCGATTGCATCGGCAGTGCGGAAGCCAATTCCGGTGATGGTGCGGGCGAGTAAGTACGGGTCCTCGGTGACCGTCGCCAGCGAATCTTTGCCGTACATCTGGTGGATGCGGCGGGCGTGACTGGCGGCAACGCCGTGGCCACGAAGGAAAACGGTCAGCTCGCGGAGGCCCGAGGCGTCGCGCCAGGCAGCGGCGATGCGCCGGGCGACAATACTCGGAAGGCCGCGCACCTCGTGAAGGCGCTCGGGTGTGGTGTCCAGGATAGTTGCGAGACTGTCGCCGAAGCGTTCGACGATACGGCGGGCGAGGGCAGGGCCGACGCCTTTGATCTCGGAAGCCAGGTACCGCTCCAGAGCAGCGACGCCGGCCGGCCTAATGGTCTCGAAGTCGTCGACGCGGAATTGCTCGCCATAACGGGGATGCTTCTCGAAGCGACCAGTCAGCCGCAGGCCAGAGCCAATCTCGACGCCGCTTAAGTCGCCGATTACGGTAATGCGCCCGCGAGCGCCGTCGTCGTCGGAGCGTTCGACGACCGCGACGGCATAGCCGTTGGCCTCATTGACGAAAAGCAACTGGTCGAGGGTGCCCTCGATTTGGAGGGCTTCGGGCGCGGAAGCATTCACGGCATCAATAGGTTTGACGGAGTTGGGGGTGCTTGGAAATGGCGGCCACGCACGTCAATGAACAGGCGACGGCGGGGTGATACCGAGGAGCGCGCAAGCGCCGTGAACGAGCACCGTAACATAAGCGTAACAAACGACTAGCGAGTTCCTGTTTTAGTTTCGCATTCGCATTCCGCAAAGCTCCGTGACAAGCAAAGACCAAATAAATCAAGGAATTCAAAGATATGCGAGTGGCACAGACAATGCTTAAGTTGAAATTCGAGTCAGGGAGGCTCTAAACAAATGCTGTATCCTACAATGACAGCGACGATTCTGGGAGTTTTGTTCGTGACGGCGTTGGCAGCGGTCGACTGGTACGTCTGGAGCGTGGCAGCGGTGGAAAACTACCGGCATCCGGCGAGCGCGCGCCCGCTGACGATCCGCGAGGTGATTAACAAGGCGCTCGGGCGCATCGTGGCCGTGAACGCGGAAGTTCTGCCGAACATGGGGACTGCAACTGCGGAAGCGAAGCCGGTCGTGAGCGACGAAGGGCACGGCTTCAAAAAGGTTGCCTGATCCGTCATGGCGTGGGCAGGTCACGAAACCAGTAATTATCACGCCGCTAGTTTGTTGCTAAACGGCGGTAGCCCGGTACTGCGGTTCTGCTGGCTCAAGGCCAACAGACCCGCGGACCGGTAGATCATCGAATCGATCCCTCACATTTACGGACGCCTGTTGCGCACGATCGGCCGGTTTGCTGACTGCCGATGGGGAAGCTAGGCTCTTCGAGATGGTCTTTGGCATCGGCGCTACGCGGCTTAATTTAATCTTCGACGCCGACGACACGCTCTGGGAGTCCAACATTCATTTTTTGGAAGCCGAAGCGGCGGTTATTGCGATGCTCGGGCGCGTGGGCGTGGCTGAGCGAGAGGCGATTCGCAATACGCTACGGTATCACGAGTTGAAGATCATTGCCGAAGCAGGCTATGGGCGCGTTCATTATGTTACAGCGCTTCATCGCGCCGTCCCGGAACTGGCGCCGGAGCATCACCACAAGACTTTGCGTGGCGAAGTTGAGCAAATCGCACAGAGGCTAATGAGTCGGCGATGCGAGGTACTGCCCGGGGTGGCGGAGACGCTCGAAGTTCTGGCGCAGCGCCATCGCCTGCTGCTGTTTACCAAGGGCCATCCGGGTGAGCAATTAGCGAAACTCGAACGCTCGGATTTGCGACGATTCTTCAGCCGAATCGGTGTGCCGAGGGAAAAAGATCCGG
>DATKPK010000112.1:0-12973 GCA_035524095.1 Binataceae bacterium (SeqCode)
GCTGGCGATGCTCGGAGTAGCGGTTCATTGGGAGCTGTGAAATGAGTCCTGCTCTCGGCATCGGCCTGAAGGATCATCTCGCATTCTTTGGCCGTGTTGAAGCTTTCGATTGTCGTCCACTGTGATAGCGGAGCACTCGCATTGGGCCGTCCGCTTTGCATCGGAGGCAACATGAGATACCAGCCCGCCAAGGCGAGAGCGGCGGTGTTGTAAGCCCTCATGCTGGTCCTGTAGCAGCACGATCTCCCCAGCCGAATGACAGCGCTAGGTCAGGGGCGGTGTGGGGGGCAGGGGCGGGAGCCGATCGCAGGGCGCTCGAGGCCGAGGTTTTCACGCAGAGTCGTGCCGGTGTAGTCCTTGCGGAATTTGCCGCGACGTTGAAGTTCGGGCACGACCAGACGCACGAAATCCTCGTAGGCGCCGGGCATATGCGTCGCGGCCAGGACGAAGCCATCGCAAGCGCCGCCCTCGAACCATTCTTCCATCTGATCGGCGATCATTTTGGCGGTGCCGGAGAAGGTCGGTAATTCGCGAAGGGTACCGCGCCCGCTGAACTGGGCGAAGTCACGGACCGTCGGGTTAGGCTTGCCGCTGAGCTGAACGACACGATCGCGAATCGCTTGCAGGCCGCTGATTGCCGCGAGTTCTTCGTTGGTGAAGGCCTCGTCCATGCCCTTGGAAGCGAAGTCGAAATTGAGGACTTCGGAGAGCAGCGCGAGCGTGTCGATGGGCTTGGCGAGACTGTTGATCATCGCGAGCTTGTCCTCGGCGATGGTCTGGGTCTCGCCAGCGACGACATAGACAGCGGGGGCGACCGCGACGTCGTTGGGATCGCGGCCAAGCGTGGCGAGCAGATCCTTCAACTGCCGGTAGCTGCGCTTCGCGACAGCGAGATTGGCGTAGATCACGAAGACCAGATCGGCCCATCGCGCCGCGAAGGTCTGACCGCGGCCGCTTTGACCCGCCTGAATCAGAACGGGGCGGCCTTGGGCGGAACGAGGCACAGTGAAGGGCCCGCGCGAATGGAACCATTGGCCATCAAAATTCAAACGGCGGACTTTGGCTGGATCGGCGAAGACGCCGGTCTCGCGATCCATCTGGAGGGCGTCGTCCTGCCAGGTGTCCCAGTGGCCCAGTACTACTTCCATGAACTCTTCGGCCCGGTCGTACCGGAGGTCGTGGGCGAGGACCTCGCGCTCGCCGAAGTTAGCGGCCTCGGAATTGTTGAGAGAGGTGACGACGTTCCAGGCGACGCGGCCGCCAAGCATCAGATCGAGTGTGGCGAAGACGCGCGCGACGTGAAACGGCTCGTAGTAGGTGGTCGAATAGGTCGCGCCGATACCCAGATGACGGGTCGCAAGGCCCATCGCGGTGAGGATCGGTATGAGATCCATTTTGACGACGCGGACACCGGCGCGGACGCTTTCGACGAAACTGTCGCCGTAGCGATCGGGCATCGCGAGGCGATCGTCGAAGAAGGCAAGGTGGAATTTGCCCTCCTCAAGAATGCGGCCGATGCGCTGGTAATACTCGAAGCCCATGAAGTCGGGCGCGGTACCGGGATAACGCCATGAAGCGGGATAGTTGGAACAGTTCTGGGCCTGCAGGAAGCCGACGAGGACCATCTGCCGTGGAGTGCCAGTCGTCATTTGGAAGTCCTTGAAGTCATCGCTGGCGTTATCCTTAGCATGACCCTTGCGGGTAAGTGACTAGATGATTTCGCGGGCGCGCAGTTCGTCGATGCGGGCGGAATCGAGACCCAGCCAATCGTGGAGTACAACGTCGGTATCGACGCCCTTGTGGCGGCCGAGATGGTTGATTTGGCCGGGGGTAAGGGAGAGCCGCGGGACAATCGAGGGAATGATGACTTCGCCCAGTTCGGCATCGGGAACCTTCACCAGATTCTCGCGAGCCTGATAGTGCGGGTCGGCGAAGATGTCGGCGATGCTATTGATCGGGCCGCATGGAACCTCGGCGTCGAGGCAGATGCGCATCAGATCATCGCGAGAATGGCTGCCGACCCAGGCGGCGACGAGCGTGTTGATCTCGTCACGATGCTCGACGCGCGCGTGCATACGGGCATAACGGGGATCGGCGGCGAGTTCGGGACGGCCCATCGCGTTGGCCAAGCGCTCGAACATCTTGTCGCTCGAACAAGCGAGCGCAATCCACGAGCCGTCGGAGCATTGATAGTGGCTGTGCGGGACGATGGCAGCGGTATCGGCACCCATCCGCTCGCGGACGATCCCGAAGCGGGCGAAGGCCGGAACGAGTTCATCAAGGAAACGGAAGACCGATTCGTAGAGGGCGACGTCGACGTACTGGCCGAGGCCTGTATTGTCGCGATGGCGCAGAGCGAGCATCGTGCCGAGTGCGCCGTAGAGGCCGGAGAGGTAATCGCCGAAGCCCATTGCACCCTGAGTGGCGGGTTTGCCGCCGGGATCGCCGGTGAGATACGAGATGCCGCTGAACGCATGGGCGATGCGCGCGAAGCCCGGGCGATCCTTGTTGGGGCCGGTCTGGCCGTAGGCGGTGATACGGACCATCACGAGGCGGGGATTGATGGCTTTCAAATCTTCGTAGCCGAGGCCCCACTTCTCCATCGTGCCCGGGCGGAAGTTCTCGATCACAACGTCAGCTTTTTGCGCGAGTTGCTTGAAGAGTTCGGCGCCCTCGGGACGGCCGAGATTGAGTGTGATGTTGCGCTTGTTGCGCGACTCGCTCATCCACATCAAGGTTTCGCCGTTTTCGGCGCGCATCCCAAGACTCCGCAGAGGGTCGTCGATTTTGGGATGCTCGACCTTGATTACTTCGGCGCCGAATTCGGAAAGGATCGTGGCGCAGAAGGGGCCTGCGAGGAAAGTCGCAGCGTCGAGGACACGGATGCCGCTGAGCGGCATCGTTGGGGAATCAGCGCTCATCTTTTGGCTGAGCCTGCGGATTGACCGCGCTGGGCAATCGCGTCGTGCTTGCGCTGGATGTTTTCGGCGACCTTGAAATGAGCCATGTCGATCATCTTACCGTCGAGGCTGGCGGCACCGCGACCCTGAGCGACGGCTTCGTTCATGGTGGCAACAAGGCGCGCCGACCATTCGAGGGTTTCGGGCGACGGCGAATAGACTTCGTTGGCGATCGCGACCTGACTCGGATGAATCGCCCATTTGCCTTCCAGACCGAGGACAGCCGAGCGTTCGGCGCAGGCGCGATAGCCGTCGGTATCGGCGTAATCGACATACGGGCCATCGATGGCGCGGAGGCCATAGGCGCGGCAAGCATTAGCCATGCGGGCCAGAGCGAAATGCCATTTGTCATTCCAATGACGCTCGCGCTCGCCGCGCTCGTTGGGCGCGGTCAGGATCGAATACTTGGCAACGGCAGAGCCGAAGAGGACGTCCCCGGTCTGCATACTGACGGAATAGTCGCCGACCCCGAAGATCATCGCTTCGAGGCGATCGGAAGAAGCCGCGATCGCTTCGACATTGGACATGCCGAGGGCGGTTTCGATCAGGACTTCGAGGCCGAAGGGTTCCTTGCGCTTAACGTCAGCCTCGATTTGGCCGAGCAAAGTATCGATGTATTGAACGTCGAAGGGTGTGCCGGTTTTGGGCAGCATGAACATGTCAAGCCGAGGGCATTGAAGGCCGATATCGAGGATGTCGCGGAAGTTCCAGGGCGTATCGAGGCCGTTGACGCGGACGGCGACGGTTTTATCCCCCCAATCGACTTCGTTGAGTGCCGCGATAGCGTTGCGACGAGCGTTGACCTTCTGCTCAGGCGCGACCGCATCTTCGAGGTCGAGGAAAATGACGTCGGCGTCGCCACGGGCGGCCTTGGGAAAGAAGTGTGGTGAGGTGGCGGGAACGGCGAGCTCGGAGCGCTGCAATCTGAATCGTCGCGGCTTATGAATGGTTAGTGACATGCGCTGGCGTCCTGCGGCTTGGAATTATGATCGGGCATAGCTGGAGACGGTGCGAACACTTACGGCTGTACGAATAAAATTGCCCAAAAGTACTGGCGATCCAAGCATGGCGACGCCTGAATGGCAACCGCACTGCGTTTGACGGCGGAGGCAGGTTCGCCGTACTAGTTGGAGATGCGGGCGGCGGCATCGCCGCTGATCTGTGCCTGGAGGTAGGACGATGGAGCATCGCGCATTTGGCCAGACCGGTATCCAGATATCGGCAGTGGGATTTGGCTGCTGGGAAATCGGCGGGGGCTACGGGAGTATCGAGGAGACCGAGTTCATCAAGGCGGTTAATCGGGCGCTGGATATCGGAATCAACAGCTTCGATACAGCGGAGGCGTATGGCTTCGGTGCGTCGGAGAAGTCGCTGGCCAAGGCACTGGGCGGAAGGCGTAAAGAGGCGGTGATCACGACCAAGTTCGGCGTCGGCTATCCGGATACGCCGAATTACCGGGACAGTTCACGCAAGCGCGTGACGGAGTCGATCGAGAAAAGCCTCAAGGCACTGAACACTGACTACGTGGATGTCTACTTGATCCACTGGCCGGATAGGAACGTACCGTTCGAGGAGCCGATGCGGGCGCTTGACGACCTGGTCAAGCAGGGCAAGGTGCGCGCGGTCGGGCTATCGAACTTCAAACTGCATGAAATCAAGGCCTGCGAAGAGACGCGGCGGGTGGACGTCGTCCAATATTGCTGGAACATGTTCGATCGGCGGATGGAGGAGGAGATTTTCCCATACTGCCGCCTGAAGAATATCGGCGTGATGGCGTATGGATCGCTCGCCTATGGAATGCTGACCGGGACGCTGACGGAAGAAGGGGCGTTCGATAAGGGCGACTGGCGATCCAAGGGCGGCAAGCTCGGGAACATCAACCTGTTCCAGCATCTGTTCGGACCAGACCATTTCCTGAAGAACCTGCGAGCGGTCGAGGAGTTGAAGGGCATAGCGAAGCGCTACGGCAAGACGCTGCCGCAGTTGGCGCTGCGCTGGACGACCTCGAATAAGGTGGTGAGCACGGCACTCGTTGGATGCCGCAATCCGCGAGAGGTCGACGATAATGCGGGCGCGCTCGGATGGACGATTACGGACGCCGATATGAAGGAAATCGACGCGATTTTCGCCCGCCAGGGTGCGATCACAAACCCCAAGGTCTGGCTGGAGACAGAATAAGGGATTGCGCTAGAATCGCGTAAGTTGAGGACTGCAAAAGCGAGGTATCCACATGCCCGTTCAGAAGTTTGCACCGATGACGAAGAATTTTCCGACCTTCGACTGTGATGCTCATGTCACTGAACCGCCGTGGCTATGGGATCGGGCCAAGGATTGGCTGACCGCAAGCGAATACGAGGACTTGAAGAATAGTATCTGGTTCGACAAGGACAGCGAGCAGCTAATCGTCAACGGCTTTGCAGACACCGGACTGGGCTCGCAGCGAATCGGCGGAACGGCCGGCGTCGTGAATGTACTGAGCCTCGCGGGGCCTGGACTCAAACACAATATCCAGCGCGCGCTCAACGTGCGGAACCTGAACCGCAAGACTGCGTTGACCAAGGAACAAGCGGCATACCTCGACCATCGCGGATCGTACGAGCCGAAACCGCGGCTGAAGGACATGGACACACAGGGAATCGATCAGGTGATGATCATCCCGACGGATATCGATACCTATCCCTGGATTCAAAGCGCGACTGGCGCACGGGCAATGTGTAAGGCCTACAACGATTGGGCCTACGAGTATTGCCAGGAGAATCCGGAGCGGCTCTATTTCGCGGCGCTGCTACCGATGCAGGATCCGAAGTTCGCCGAGCAGGAAGTCTACAGAGTGGCAGCGAAGGGCTGCCGCGTCGGATTGATACGGCCGATCGATGCGATGGGCAACTATCCGATTCAACCGAAGTACTCGCGCGTTTGGCATGCGATGGAAGAGACCGGCGTCGTTTACGGAATGCACCCATTCCCGGCGCTCGGTGTGCTGAAACCGCCGGGATACTCAGAGCAGTATTCGGGGGCGGAGTTAATCGCGCTGACTGCAACGTCGTCGGGATTGCCGCACTCCTTCCTGACAAACGTACAGAATTTCCAGGCCGAAGCGTCGATGTGGGTTGCGATGGTGCTGATGTCGGGTTTCTTCGAGCGCTATCCGAAGATTCGCGCGGCGGTGTTCGAGGCGTCGTCAACATGGCTCAGCTTTATCGTCGATGAATGTGACAAGGCCTACAAATTGTACCGAAACGAACGCAAGCTAGCGCCTCTGAAGCGGCTGCCGAGTGAGACGTTCTTTGAATATTGCGTGACCGGCTTTGAGGGCGATGAAGCGCCGCCGTCGCGACTACCTGAGTTCTACGAGAATATTTTGGCGTGGTCGTCGGACGTCTATCATCACGATGGCGATGACGCGTGGCGGGCGATTGAGACGATGCGCAAGTGCGAGTTGCCGGAAGCATATCAGGCGAAGTTCCTGGGTGATAATGCGCGGCGCATGTACAGAATCGACAAGCCCAAGACGTTCATTCGCGAGCGTGAGACCGAGATTCAGCGGCCGGACTGGTGGCCCACTGAAGAAGAGATCCGCGAATCCCTGAAGCCGGAAGCAGCGATGCGGTCGGTTTCCGGGACGAATGTCAGGATGAACTGAGTAATGGCGAAGAAAGCATTTCCGGTTTTCGACAGCGACTCGCACGTGACCGAGCCGCACGAGATTTGGACGAAGTATCTTGACCCGGAATATCGGACGCTCGGGAAGCACGCGCTGTGGCGCGAGGAAGGCAAGCTCGGGTCATATCTTAAGGTCAACGGCAAAGTTTTTCGTGACACGATGAACCCGAACATCCCGCGGCACGCGATATGGCGGCCTGGGATGACATGGGAGAAGGTTGGCGAACTCGACGCCAGTGTGCGCCATGCAGCGGTTGAGGGCGCGTCGCATCCGGAGGCCCGTCTGAAAGACATGGACGCGATGGGCGTCGATCAGGCGTTCCTATACCCCACCTGGTTCGCGGAGGGATTTCATCTGGTCGAAGACCCGGATACTGCGTATGCACTGGCGCGCGCATATAACGATTGGATCGCGGATTTCTGCAAAGCGGCGCCGGACCGGCTGTTTGCGGCAGCGATGATTCCGCTGCAAAACATGGATTACACGGTCGAGGAGTTGCGGCGCGTAGCCAGGAATCCGAGTTTCCGCGGCGCCTTTATCCGGCCGATGTTCATCGAGGGACAATACTTCACTCATCCGATGTATGATCCCCTGTGGGCGGAACTAGAGAGCTTGAAGCTCGCGGCGGCAGTACATCCGTCGGCAGGTTTGTGGAATCCTGAATGGACGTCGCACGGGCCGTTTATCGAGAAGATCAAGAATCGGCTCAACCGGCACGTATTTATTGGTAGCACCGGAGGCGGACCGTTCGCAGGCGGGGGAACGGACAAGGGCTTTGCATTCAGCGCGTCGCCACCGTTGGGCCATCCGCTAGCGCCAATAATTTCGCCGTGGCTGGACAATCATATGTTCGTGGCGTCGGCGCTGATTGCGTTTACCGTGATGCAACGCTATCCAAACATGAAGGTGATCGTCGCACACGGGAAGGCTTCGTGGATGGAAGAGGTGCTTGAAAAGATGGAGGCCTCGACCCGCACGATTCCACTATTGCATCACTATCCTGTGCGCACCGACGTGGAAGAGTTGTGGGAAGAGGGGAACGTGATGCTCGGCTTCGATGCCGAGGAGCGGCTGATTCAAAAGTTGCCGCAGGACTTCGCTGAAAAGGTGGTGTGGGGATCGCGTTATCCGCATCACGACACCACGAGCGCATCGGATGCGATCGAGATGTTAAGCCAGGCGCATCTAGATGAGCCGACGCTGGCGCGGATGCTCGGCGGTAATGCGGCGGAGCAACTAAGCGTCACGGCGGCGCATAAGATTGGAGTATAGCAGCGGTATCGGCAAAGCGAAGACAAGTGAGTAAGCAAACGCCGGCTGATCATAATGATCGGGCCGGCGTTTTTTTACCGAGCAAGAGCCGTGAATATACACTGAGTAGTTAGTGCGATTGGAGAAACTGGCCGATCGTCTCAAGTGACGGCTGAGGCTGTTCGAGCCAGAAGCAATGCCCGGCGGGTTCAAGGATAATCAGCTCGGCACCCGGGATGTGATCGGCGAGCAGGCGGGAATTCTCCCAGGAAATCAACGCATCGTCCTTACCGGTAATTACCAGCGTTGGCGCTTTGATTTCACCCAAGCGATCATAAACGTTGTGGCCGAGAGCGGCCTTGAGGCGGTGATTCAGAGCCACCGGATCAATTGGTCTTTGGCGGCGGGCCTCAATCATAGCTGGAATAATTTCGGGGTGCTTTTCGATATAGCCCTTGGTGAAAGCCGCTTCGGCGAGCGCCCTACCCCGCTCCTCAGCCGACATAGGTGTAGCCGAATAGGCATTGGTGAAAGCGCTGCCGCCAATCCGAACGGCTTTGGGACCGCCGGGTGTGGTGCATCCAAGCACGACTGAACGCGTCTTCGTGGGATGGCGCAGGACAAATTCGAGCGCGATCATCCCGCCCATCGAGACACCAACGATATGCGCCCTAGCGAAGCCGACGTGGTCCATCAGCGCCGCGGTGTCGTCAGCGAGCATCGCAATGCTGTAGTCCATATCGGGCTTGGCGCTGAGGCCAGAGCCGCGCTGATCGAACGTGAGAACGCGATAGCCGGATGCGAACTGCGCTGCGAGATCGTTAAACATCGTCTGGTCACCCTGGGCGCCGTGGATCATCACGAGAGGAGTGCCAGAGCCGCGAAGTTGATAGGCAAGTTCGACCTGGTTGATACGCGCGTGCTCCATGGGACGATCCTCCATACGGTAGGCAAACTTCGCGACTGACTAATGCGCTCCTTCGTCGATACACCCGTGCAGAGCGAACCGCAATGATCGCTCAAGGATAATGCGTCAGACCTTGCGGCTTTGAATCAGGGATTCGAGTTCGTCGAGCGAACGAGGCCAATCCGCATGCATCAGACGCGACAAAGCACGATCGGCGAGAAGCTTGCCGTCGGTCTGGCAAGGGGCACAATAATTCGATTCGTTGGCAGCATAACGAATCCGCTGAATTCTAGATCCGCAAACGAGACAAGGTTGGCGATAGCGTCCGTGGACAGCCATCTCAGGATGGAAGGCGGTAACCTTCTCCGGGAAATTGCCGCCTGCCTGTTGGCGCAGGCGGTCAGCCCACGCGATGAGCGTGGTGCGAGTCGCCTGGAAAAGACGCGCTATCTCTTCGTCACTCAGCCTTTGCGTCAACTTAACTGGGGAAAGGCGCGCGGCAAAGAGAATTTCGTCTGAGTAGGCATTACCGATGCCACTGAAGAGGTGAGGATCGGTCAATGCGCGCTTCAAGGTGTGATTCGCCGAGCGCAGAACCTCCGCGAAACGTTCGCGGCTAGCGTCTAGCACTTCGAGTCCGCCGGGATCCAAGGCGCGAAGACCATCTTCCCCGGAAACGACATGGAGTGCGGCGCGACGCTGCGTGCCGGCTTCGGTCAAGACCAACATGCCGTTAGTGAAAGTGAAGGTGGCAAGACCACGGGGATTACGTTTGGCGCGCTCGTACCAATGGAGACGACCTGCGATCATCAAATGGATTACCAGCCAAAGGTCATTGTCGAAACCGATAGCGATACGCTTGCCGACGCGGCGGAGTTCGCGCACGCGCTGGCCTTCGATAGCTGCAATCGGGGGATCGACGCTACGTAACAGAAATAGACTATTTAGATGAATCGATTCGAGAGTCGAGCCAAAAATCCGGGGGCGTAGCGCACCAAGATAGGTCTCGATGTCGGGCAGTTCGGGCATCGGATTCGAGGTTAGTACAGTCGCGGCAACAAGTATAATGCGCTCGCGAGTTGGTAATGGCTACTTATCCTTGTGGCGCTGATAGTGGCGGTGAGCCTTGGCGCGATTGCCGCAGGCCTGCATCGAACACCATCGGCGAGTGCCGTTTTTGCTATCGTCGAGGAAAAGCCAGAGACACTGATCGTTCGCACATTCGCGGAGGCGGAAGGAGTCAGGACCGGCAATGATATCGGCTGCTGACCATAGTATGGGCGCCAGAAGAGACGCGGGTGCCGGCTTAAACTCGATGCGCCAGCCGAAGCCACCGTCCACTTGAGCAAGGTTGATCCGTGGCGGAGTTTCAGCGAGAGCGTGATTCAGGCGTTGGAGATCAGCAGGAGGAGATAACGCTTTCAAGGCAGTTGCATGAAGTAAACGGTAGATAGCTTCGCGCAGATTTATCGCATCGTGGAAGAAGTTCGCATTATCTACATTCGCGGCGGCTAACAGTTTTGGCATGGCGGCTACCGCAGTTTCAGCGAGAGCCTTAGACGTAGTGAGCCAACTTAACAAATCATCCCAGTTATGCAGACTGTCCTCGGACGTGCTGCCGCGATACGCAACAGTATTGGCAAAGTCGATGGCGAGGTCGCGCCGTGGGACGACAATCTGGTTGCGCACGATGCGCAGACTACCCGTTGAGGACATGCTTTGCATATTCTAACTGGCTTGACGGTTGACAGTCATCATTGTTTTCGCTAAATCTAACCATCGTCACGGTTAGTATCGGAAGCGAGCAGACAAACAGGCGTAGACGCGCCCAGCAATGGAGGAATGGCAATGATCAGTCACGTATCGATTGGCGTACACGAGGTCGAGAAGGCGGGGCACTTTTATGATGCGGTGCTCGGAGCGCTCGGCTACAAAAAGCTCTACGACAGCACGGAGGCGATTGGGTATGGCGATGACTTTCCGAAGTTCTGGCTGATGAAGGCTGCGCATCCGGTGCCGGCCAACCCGGAATCCGGACTTCATTTCTGCTTCGAGGCCAAGAAACGAAGCGACGTCGACCAGTTCCATGCAGCGGCCTTGAAGGCTAGCGGCAAGGACAACGGGAAACCCGGGTTGCGCCCGGACTACGGCGATAACTACTACGCGGCGTTCGTCGTGGACCCGGAAGGTTATCGGATCGAGGCGTATTGCGGGCGCTAGGGCGCGTTTAGCGTGTATGGCGCGGAAGGTGCTGGCGTCTTCCGCGCCAGAGTGAATATAGGATTTGCGCGTAAATCGGCGAGAGTAAATCTAATTTTCTATTGATTTTGAGACAGTGGAATACGGAGGTTGTCGCGTGTGCCGGAGACACTCGCGGGCATGACAAAACAAGGCCCGCCCTCACCTTCTCATACAAGGTCGAGCAGGACAACGGCGAGAAAGAGGAAACATGAAAGCGCTAACTGGCGGATGTAGTTGCGGAGAAATAAGATATCGGTTGACTAATAAACCGCTCGTCGTGCATGTATGCCATTGCCTTGACTGCAAAAAGATCACAGGCAGTGCGTTTGTGATCAATATTTGGATTGAGAGGGAATATGTGGAAGTGTCAAGCACCAAGCCGAAGTCATATCTGACGGCGGGCGGCAGCGGCAAAGAGCATGAGGCTTTCTTTTGCGGAAAATGCGGAACGTATGTGTGGAGCCGCTATGCGATCGCGCCAGGCGACCCGCTGTTCGTGCGGGCTGGGACACTCGACAATCCCAAGGTGGTCAAGCCGGATATTCATCTGTTTACGCGACATAAGCTGCCATGGGTGACTTTACCAGAGGGTGTGCCGGCGTTCAGGTCGGCATACAGAATCGCCAAGGTCTGGCCGGAGGCGAGCAAGGAGCGATTGCGAAAAAACGTAGCTCAAGCTTCGATGATAAAGGGACGAGCACGTCCTGGAGCGTCACGCGGAACGCATGCAGCCGGCAAGAACGAGTCAGAGAGCAATAGTCAGTCGTGCTCCGATAGCTAGACCGCGCCGGTGAAGAAGTGGAGTGAGCGGCTAGCGAAGGCGATTACTGGTGGTGGATAGAGGCCGAGAACAATCGTGGCGACAGCCAGTACTCCCATCAGGCCGTAGTTCCAGAGTTCCGAATTAAATTGCGGAGCATCATCCTCGGGAGACTCGAGGAACATCGCGCGGACGGGACGCATATAGTAATAGAGTGAGACCACGGAATTGAGTATCCCGATTACAGCGAGGACATAGAAACGCTGCTGGATGGCGGCAGCAAATACATAGAACTTGCCGATGAAGCCGATGGTCGCAGGAATGCCGGTCAGTGAAAGCAGAAACACCGTCAGCGCGATGGCTGGAACCACTCCACCGCGCGCAGCAAGTCCGCGATAAGCCCCGAGATCCTCGCGACCGGTGGCGTTTGCCACCATCATCACTACGAGGAAAGCACCGGCATCCATCAGATAGTAAGCGAACAAGTAGACAAGCATCGCGCGAATGCCGTCGTTGGAGAGCAAGACGAAACCCATCAAGGCGTAACCGGCTTGAGCGATACTCGAATAGGCGAGCATCCGCTTCATATTATCCTGCTGAAGGGCGGCGAGATTCCCGAGCGTCATCGTAATCGCACAGATATACAAAAGGAGTTGTGGCCATTCGACGCCCTTGAGCGCCTGCCAATTGCCATCAGCGGTGAGCTGAGAAATCGCGGGATAGAAGAAGCGGGTCAGCAGCGCGAAGCCGGCAGCTTTGGAGCCGATAGCGAGGAAGGTGGTGACGGGGATAGGCGCACCTTCATAAACGTCGGGTGCCCACATATGGAAGGGAACCGATGCGACCTTGTAGCCAAAACCGGCGAGAATCAAAACAAGCGCTGTAAAGACGGTCAGGGCGGGGACGTGAGGAGTGGCGAAGAGTGCGCGATTGATGATGTTGAAATCGAGCGAACCCGCGAGGCCATAAATCCAGCTCATGCCGTAAATCATCGTGGCGGAAGCGACGCCGCCATAAATCAGGTATTTCAGGGCAGCTTCCTGCGAGCGGCGATTGTGCTTGAGGATGCCGGTGAGGATGTAGGAAGTGAGACTGACGAATTCAAGTGAGAGGTAGGCCATCAGGAGGTTGGCCGAAGTCGCCATCAGGAACATGCCGAGCGTGCTGGCCAGGAGGACAGTATAGTATTC
>DATKPK010000113.1:0-10877 GCA_035524095.1 Binataceae bacterium (SeqCode)
GAAAACCCGCCACGGGCCAAATATTGGAGCCTCTCAATTGAGTCTGTTGAGTGCACAAACTGCCGGCCAGGCCGGCTTAAACCGGATCACGCAGGCCGCTTTCTCTACTTCCGGTCGGTCCGAATTTCCGGGACAGGTCAGACTATTCGTGCCGTTACGCGAAGTAAGCGGGAAGGAGTTGAGGCAGGTGGGTGGCCGAGATTTCGGTGGCGGTCGCGGGAGCGAGCTTGCCGAGTTCGAACGGTCCGTAGCCGATGCGAATCAGGCGCGTGACCTGCAAGCCCAGGTGTTCGAGGATTATCTTGATTTCCCGATTTTTGCCCTCATGCAGAGTCATCGTCAGCCAGCAATTGCCGCCCTGTCGACGCTCAAGTGTGGCCTGAATCGGGCGGTAGCGGATGCCATCGATCGTAAGGCCGCGCGCAAGCTTTGCAACCGCCGTTTCGCCAGGATGGCCGTGCGCACGAACGCGGTAAGTGCGCGAAAGGCCCTGCGCCGGATGCTCAAGGAAGCGCGCAAGCTCGCCATCGTTGGTTAGTAACAACAACCCTTCGGTATTGATATCGAGGCGGCCAACCGAGATCACGCGGGGTAGGTCCTTAGGTAAATTGCCAAAGACGGTCGGACGTCCTTCAGGATCGTAAGCCGTGGTCACAAGTCCAGAGGGCTTGTGATAGAGCCACAGCCGCGACCTTTCAGCTGCCGCGATGACCTTGCCGTCAACCATCAAGGTGTCGCCAGCATCCGCGAGTGTCGAAGGGTGCATAACCACCGAGCCGTTGAGCATCACGCGACCGGCAGCGATCAGCCGTTCGGACTCGCGCCGCGAAGCAACTCCCGCCCGCGCGAGAAATTTCGCGATTCTTTCTTTGCGTGGCCGCTGTTCGGCTTTCGAACGGGTCGCTCGATCTATCGCCATGGCAGAGCGGCTTCGTGAAGCCCGCCGCCATAGTCTATGGTCTTTGAGGACGGGTCAAATCGAGGATTCAGCAACTATCTCAAGGCGCTCGTCGAATTACAAAGGCGGCTCCCGTTGATTTCTACGGCTAAGGCGCCGCTTCTTCCGCCTGGGCACGGGTTGGTCTGTTGGCGATCCTCACAATAGACTTCATCGGCATTTGATCTGAGGCCAGTAGACAGTGCTTCAAACGGATAACCGATCAAGTGAAGTTTGGCGAAAGCTCTGGAGCCGGGACCCTCTGACTAATCGGATTACCTTCAGTCGCGCTCTGCGAGAGTGAATCGGCTGGCTGCTCAAAGGATTGCCCTGATGATCGCGATTCATAAAATGTTTGACTTCACTTGGTTTGCCGCCAATTGCGCAAGTGAATCCGCTGCCCAATGCGCATGTCGCGCCTGCCACAGGCCGAATATAAATACCTAATCGCTCTCGGCCCACGGTCCCCATCCACCGTCACCGCCATAGCCGGTGTTGTTAACTGTAGCCAGATCGGCAGGGTAGCCGTTGCTATCGCTTTGCCAAGTACCGCCGACGACGATCAGATACTCAAAATGGCCAGCTCGTCAATGGAAGGAATTGCGCGCATCGGCAAAACTCAAATATATAACCTTCCAGGAAGCTGCGGCCCGAACGGCATTGGAGAGTCGCCATGAAATACGGTTTATCGTTCTTCCCCACGGACTTCACAATTCGCTTCGACGATCTGGCGCGTGCCGCAGAAGCGCACGGCTTCGAGTCCTTGCTAGTCGCCGAACATACACACATTCCTACATCACGGATCACGGTCCCGGCGACGGGAATGCGCGAACTGCCGCCCCAGTACTCACATACGCTTGACCCGTTCGTGGCGCTGGCAATGGCGGCGGCGGTGACTAAAACGATCAAGCTAGGCACCGGCGTGTGCCTCGTCATCGAGCGCGATCCGATCATCACTGCGAAAGAGGTAGCCAGCCTCGACCTGCTATCAGACGGGCGCTTTATTTTCGGAGTGGGTGCGGGCTGGAATGTAGAAGAGATGGCGAACCACGGTACAGAGTTCAAAAGCCGCCGCCGGCTGATGCGCGAGCGGATCGAAGCGATGAAGGCGATTTGGACGGAGGACGAGCCGTCATACCACAGCCGTTTCGTGAATTTCGATCCGATCTGGTGCTATCCCAAACCGGTGCAGAAGCCCTATCCGCCAATCATTATGGGCGGGCAAGCGCCGGCCGCAATGCGAGCCGCGATCGCATACAGTGACGGCTGGATGCCAACCGTTCGTGGCGAGGCGTTTTTCGCCAAACTAAGCGAATTCCGCGAATTGCTTGCCCAATCCGGACGCGACCCGAAGACTATATCGATCGGCGCGTATTATGAGCCGAGTGGCAATCTAGATCAGGATCGGCAGGCGCTGGCCAAGTTTGCCAATGCGGGCGTCGATCGCGTCTCGAGTTGGGTTCCACCCGAGAAAAAGGAGATAGCATTGGCGAAAGTTGAACAATGGTCGAAGCTTATCGAGCGGTAGAAGTGTGGATGCTGGAAGATACCGCCAACCAAATCATAAGGTCCAGACTGACTTTAACGCACCGCGAGTGGCAATTTGCTCAAGCCTCGGAGCGCCATCGAACCCCGATATTCAAGCTTAGCGTCGGGATTGACTAATCGCAGCACCGGGAATCTTGCGAGCATTGACTCAATCGCGATTGCGCCTTCAAGGCGCGCTAATGGCGCCCCCAGGCAAAAATGGATTCCATCGCCAAACGAAACGTGTTCGTTGGGATCGCGGCCAACCTCGAACGCATCCGGATGTGGAAATTGCGCGGGGTCGCGATTGGCGGCAGCGAGGAGGATAAAGGCAAGGCTGCCGACGGCAAGCTCGGTGCCTCCGACGTTGACCGCTTGGGTTGGGACCCGCACGGTCATCTGAACGGGCGGATCGTAGCGGAGCATCTCTTCAATAGCTGTCGGAACCAAGCTGTGATTTTCGCGGAGCCGCTGTTGTTGATCGGGGAAGCGGCAGAGCGCCAACAGACCGTTGCCGATGAGATTTGTAGTCGTCTCGTTCCCGGCCAGTAGCAATAGAACGACGAAGGCCAGTAATTCGTCTTCGCTAAGAGCGTCAGACTCGTCGCGCGCGGTGACAAGCGCAGTAATCAGATCGTTGGCTGGATTAGCGCGGCGTTGCTTGATCGCGTCGGCCAGATAGCTACGCAAGGCATCCTTAGCCGCGAGACCAGCGGCAGAAGGCCCAGTCGACATGTCCTGGCCGAAAGACGTGACGAGATCATTGGACCATTGCTTGAATTGTGCGTGATCGGCGGCGGATACCCCGAGAAGTTCGGCGATCACTATCACCGGCAGCGGGTTGGCAAGACTCGCCATCGCGTCGAATTCCGCCGAATCCGCTGCACTAGTCAGTAATTCGGAAGTGATCTCGCGGATGCGCGGCTCGAGGTCGCGGACCCGTTTAGGAGTGAAGGCCTTGCTAACCAACCGGCGAAGACGCGTATGAACCGGAGGATCGGCGGTCAGTATAGTAGGCGCGCCGTCGAATACGTTGACCCTTTCGCGCATCACGATTTCCGGCCGACGCACCGTGAAGTGCTCGTGGTCGTGGAGCACCTTGACGACGTCCGCGTGACGGGCGACCAGTGTAGTGGGCATCAGCAGATTGAGCTGCCGAGGCGGTCCATCGAGGAGTTTAGGAAAATGCGGATATGGATTCGGACGAAAATCCGGATCGAATGGGTTGAAATAGAACTCTGGTTCTGGCATCGGCGCTCCTGTTCTAATCGAGTTTTACACGCGTCAGCGCGAGGATTCGAGGGGCTCCCGGTTTGTCGCTACCGACGCCGACGCCCGCACGGACCACAGGATGGCCGCGCAAACATTCCATGAGCGTGCTTCCACCTGTATCGCAGGCCTAGACACCGGGGCCCACCTTGGCATTTGAAATAGCGCCCTGCTGATAGTTCGGGCTGAGCGCAGTGGTGCCCTCGGACGACAGGACTCCACCCGCAGTGAGGGGTGAATGCCCTCTTTTCCTTGCACGATCAACGTCAGTGTAGCGGCGCCGTAAAATCACGACCACGATTCCCAACAGCGCTCCAATCGCGACGATGTATCTGTATCCATCCGCGCGTCCACCCGCACTATGCTGGAGCGCGCCAGCGAGGCCGTGGCGGCGGTAGAGGCGGAGATAGCCGCTGGTGAGAATCAAATCGTAGCCGGCCGGCGGATCGGCGAGGGTCGGGGGACGAGGCGCCTGCTCCAAGATATATGGCGGCCGCGTAGCGAGAGCGGCCGGAAGATCTCCTAACCCACGCACGCGGCTGCCGCCCTCCCACAAGTTGTTTGGATCATGCCGATACTCGAGGGGGTCATCATTCACTCCGGTGAGCACAGAGAATTGCACCAGGCTCCAGGAAGAAATGCTGTCTGTGAGGTGAAGAATGTGGGTGTTCGGCGTTATCCTGCCTGCGGTGATTTCATTATTGAGGACTTTTATCAACGGCCACTCCGCGTCGCCGAAGGTCCATCGACGATCAGCGTGCCCGGACCAGTAACCCACGGCCGCGGTTTGGAGATTGAACGCCCAGAGTTCGGTTATCGAATGTTCCAGCGAGTCGTAATCGACCGGATTTTTGGATTGATACCATGGGTAGATCAGCAACGTCAGCAAGACGAAAAGAGTCGCTTGTTTTGACCATCGCTCGTACGCGATCGCAAAAAGAAATCCGGCCGGCAGCATTAGGAAATAGGGACACCAGTAATCCCACAGTTTAATTCCGAGGTCGGAAACCATCTCGCTGGTCGAAGGACTGTGGGTAAAGGATGCCATCATCGGGCCTGCATATTCGTAGACAACCGCAAGTAGCAGCGCCAACGCAGCAACGCCCGCGTACGGCATCGCGTCGACACCTTCGTTGCAAATGATCGCAATCGCTACAACCAGCCCTCCGAAGCAGAACAACGTCAGCAATGGTAAATTTCCCGCGATTTGAGCGTAGATGGAGTATCGCTCGACAGCATCCCGAAAGAGCACCGCGAAGATGAAGAAAGCGATCACCGCCAGGTTGAATCGGCCCAACGCTCTATGCGAACGACCCGACCTATCATTGACGTGGTGCAACCGGCTAATTCCCAGAGCGATCAGTACGAGTCCGGTTAACTGAAAAGCCGGCAGAATCGGATACGTCAGTGGACGTGCCAACCCGATCGCAAATTCTGGAGTCGCGACCATTGCCGCACCAGCTAAGGTCAGGATCGCAGTCTCGACCCGCTCAAAGTCGCCGTCGACGAACCAGAATAAAATCCCCGACCCAGCGATAATCGTTGCGAAGCCGCCGTCTATCGCATGCGAAGCCACGGCAGTACCGAGCATCGCTGCGCCGATCGCGATCAGCAATCGACGGCGTTCCCGATTAAAGAAAAACGCGAGTCCCAATCCCACAAGTGCAAAATCGACCGCAGTCCCACGCATACCTTGAGCACGCCTGAACAGGCAAGTGCTGAACATTAAGAGGGCAGCCATGCCGCCAGCGGTATCGCTATACAAAGTCTTCCCGAGCCGGTAAGCCGCGAAGAGCAATAAGGCCACCATCGGCATCATCGCCCCGGTCACGGCGAGCGTCGCGAGTTGCAAATGACTCCCGATAGCCAACATCGCGTAGAAGAGCTCGAGTGCGGGCGTCTGAGCGTACGGACCCCAACACCCGTAGGGATCGTTGTCGAATGGCAGATAGGTGTGAAAGGTCAGAATACGCTGCGCTGACGACGGATAGGACAACACATCCATGAACGGCGGCAAAGGAGAGGCAAGTTGCAAAGGGATCATCGAGACTGCCAGTAGTCCCACTGCAAGCAACGTGAGCATCTGGCCGGTCGTCATCCGGGCAAAACGGACCTTTGGCGGGTGCATCCACAACCACACTGTTCCGAGCACCAGCAGCGACCAAATCGTTGGCGTGTTGAACTCTCCGATCGGTCCCAAAAGGTTTCCTAGCAGGTATGCCAGGACCCAAAGCCCGCCGGCGCCGATCAGCAACGCGTCGCTTAGTTCAAGTTCAGAATCGATTTTCAGCGCACACCCCGCCAACACCGCAGCGCTCCATGCCCAGAAAATCCAGACTCGCACCGCCGCCCATAGCGTTGTATGAAGCACTTGGTCAGCACCAAGCCAAGCGTCGCGAAAGCTCAGATGGTAAGGGAAATCGCGCAGACGATGGATCGCTAGTACAGTGACAATCGCAAGGCCGACCCATACTGCGATCCATCCGCGAAGGTCGCGCCGGTAACTTGATTTCCTAGTCCCTTCTTCAGAGCCAGAAGTAGAGGTGCGTTCGCCGGGACTGTAACTGCGAATGCTATTCAGATGGCTATCGTCAGATATAGAGCTCCCCACGAGAAGCGTTTACTACTTTGACATACAAGTGACAATGTGTTTCCTCATACCGACAACGACTTTTGTATCGACAAGTTCACTAAATAAACAGATCGAAGCGTCAGCGCTTAGCTTCCGTGACATAATTTAATATCGGCGATGCTTGATTGACCACGACCTCATGGCGCCCGACTCGTGTGGTCTGCATCAGCAGATTTAGCGCCTGGAGATTAATGCAGAACTGCTGAAATGCGGATGAGGATTCGCAGGAAACCGGGTCAAAATCGAATTAGAATTCGAACCGAGATCAGCGATCCTCAATCGATCGATTTCTAACTGCGTCAGCGCTCGGATTCGAGACGCGACCGGGCATGTTCCTCTTAATGAAGATGATGCGGACAGGCGCGGCGGTCCTTCGGTTAAGATGGTTGGGCGCGCCCAGACGGACGCGCCGGGCTGACACCCTCTTGCCGCTTCAGAAGCCGGCAGGGCGTGGGCAGCCGCCGAGCATATCGAGCAGGCGTCCGGCCAGATCGAGCGTGGTGTGATCGTCCAGAAATGCTCCCACGATCTGGATACCAACCGGCAGCCCATTCGATGAAAGGCCGACCGGGACGACAGTCGCCGGCAAGTAGCAGGCTCCGGCGGGCGCCATCCAGGTGATCAAACTCCAGTACGGTATCTGCTCACCCCCGACCGCGGCGGTCCTGCCCGCCTGAGGTTCGGAATGGTCGTGCGGGATGGCGGGGCACGGCATCACCGGAAGCAAAATCGCGTCCCAATGGGTAAAGAACTCCTCCCACGCTTTGCGCATCTGCAAGCGCCGCTCGTTGTAGCTGAGCCATTGGCGATGGCGCATCGCGAGCAAGCGGCGGGTGTGGGCAGCGGGAGTCTGGCCGACAGTAGCGGCGTAATCCTCGATCCGCTCATTTGAGACACCACCAGCGAGAGCGGCCTGTAATAGAGCAAAGAATGTATCGGTGACCTTCTCGAGGGTAAACGCCGGTCGCGCTACGTAGTCAACCTGGGCACCAGCAGCAGCTAGCGTTTGCGCTGCCCTTTCCAGCAAGTTCCGTGACTCTGATTCCACACGGCAGGCCGGATCATCCAGCCACGCGGCGATGCGGTAAGCGCTTATCGTCTGATGGCGTGCCGCTGGCAGTTGTAATCGCCACGCCGGACGATCCCAACGATTAGGGCCAGAGATGATCTCCAGCGCTAACCGCAGATCTTCAACCGTACGAGCCATCGGACCGGCGACGGCGAGATCGGCAAGGGTCAGAGTGCCCGGAGGCCCGGGGATCTGGCCATGGGAGGGAACGATTCCATAACTGGGCTTATGGCCCACGACCCCTGACATATGGGACGGCAGGCGAATCGAGCCACCGATATCGCTGCCGAGTTCCAGCGGAGTGAATCCGCATGCGAGGGCAGCAGCCGAACCGCCGGACGATCCTCCGGGCGTTCGCGACACATCGTAGGGATTATTGGTCGTGCCAAACACCTCATTATAGCTCTGGAGGTCGCCGGCATAGATCGGCAGGTTGGTCTTGCCGAGGATGATCGCACCCGCTTCGCGCAATCGTGCAACCGGCCAGGCGTCTTCCTGGGGGACAAATTCAGCAAGCTCCGGCGCGCCCGAGGTCGTGCGCAGTCCGCCGGTCTGGAAGGAGTCCTTGATGGTGATGGGCACGCCATGCAGCGGACCGCGGGGCCCGTTATGCGCAAGAACGGCATCCGCCGCGTCAGCGGCTGCACGCGCGCGTTCGGGGTCGATCGTGACCACGCTGTTGATTGGCTGATCGAGCGCGGCGATCCGGGTCAGGAAATAATCAACGGCCTGGCGGCTCGAGATCTCGCGGTCGGAGATCATCTTCGCGATAGTCGCAGCACTTAGAAATGCGAGTTCGGTCACGGCGGCCTCCGCAATTCACTTCTGCTTGTCACTAGCGTATGGGGAGCAGAAGTCAAGGCTTCGTGCTTCAACACGAGGCTTCGGTTACGATTAGGCAATTGAAACTGGTCCAATGCTCGAAACTGAGACGATCGCCGAGCCTGATCTGCAACCCGATAGACCGATCGACTTCCTACGGCCACCATTTCGTAAATTCGAATTCTCGACGCGGATGAGCACGGAGCACGCTGCGCGCGTTCTGGAAGAGATCGTCGAACCGCCAAGGAAGTGGGGATGGCCAACTTCGCCGAAGCGCGGATATTTCGAGGGCAGGGTTGCAGGTGGCCGCTTCAAAATTCATCGAATCGTCTATTACCGAAATTCTTTCATTCCCATAATCGAAGGAAGTTTACGGCGCGACGGTCTGGGAACTCTAGTGACTCTGAACATGCGGCTGCTTTGGCCAATAGTATTCGTTTGGTCCGGAATAATAATATTCCTCGCCTGGGGATCGCTGGCCATAGAATCGCGCCTGGCCGGACCGTTCGAGGCGAGAATGCTCCTGTTCGGAATGACGTCATTCATATATCTAGTCGCGACTATACCTTTCACTATCGAAGTTCGCGTCGCCAAAAAACGCCTGGTGGAGCTTCTGCGGCCTGAGGGCACAGGCAGATACGGCAGGTAGTGAACTGCGTCGCGGGACTGTGAGCGTTAGGCTCCGACGTGGCTCATTCTCTGTAGCGAATCAGGGCGTCGCCCAAGCGATCCTTGAGCGGGCCGAGCCAAGGCTCGTAGTTCTTCCAATGGTGGAGGCCATGGCGGAAGAGCGGCTGGCGCACTTGCTCTGAGCTTGCGGTGTGGACAGCACGCTCCGTCTTATAGAATTCGACGCAGGCCCGTTCGAATGGAAGGTGGCAGAACTCCAAGATACGGCGCGCGCTTCCCTCGAGGTCCTCCACCGCGTCTTTATACAGCAATCGCAGGACTCGCCCGGGAAGGACTTCCTCCCAATGCCGCATGAGTTCGAGATAGGTGCGGTAATAGCGGGCGATATGGCCAATGCTATAGGTGAACTCCTGCCCCTTGGCAAACAACTGCTTCAGGTTGCTCAAGCAGCAGGCCATAGGCTCGCGCCGCACATCGATGATTTTGGCATTTGGCAAGATCAGATGGATGAGCCCGATGTGGCGGAAGTTGTTCGGCATCTTGTCGATGAAGAACGGTTTATGCTTGCGGTATACGCGGGTGTCGTTCAGGTAGCGTTCGCCGAGAGCGCGGAAATCCTCGGGCGCAAGTTCAGCCAGCACATCTGGATAACAATCGTGTTTGGCGGCACGCAAGGGCAGATTGCTGAGGGACATTTGTTTCCCTCGTCGTATTTCGACTGCGATGCGCTGGATTTCGGGGAGTTCTTGAGTGCCTTCGACTTGTGAGTGTGAGGCGAGGATCTGCTCGATGAGCGTTGATCCGGAACGTGGCAAGCCCACAACAAAAATCGGATCAGGATCCGGCACGCCGAGACCTTTGCGCGCGGCGAAGAATTCCGCCGTGCACGCCTCTATCTGCCGGCGGGTGTTCGCTGCGGTGATTTCCGGATCATAGCGGCTTTCGGAGCACTTGAATGCGTTGCCCTGTTGGTAAAATTGCCATGATTCTGCGTAATCCCTCTGATCTTCGAAGGCCTTGCCGAGCGCGAAACACAGATGGTAACGGTCGGCCAAAGCTGCGGCTGGCGCAGCTTCCTCTAGACGCATCTGAGCTATCTCATTCGGCGAAAAGCGATAGGTCTTGAGATTGGCGAGGCTCCACCAGGCGTCGCCGAATCCCAGTCTGACAGTCGCCGCCATCTTGTAGGATTCTATTGCCTCTTGCTGCCGTCCGACGGTTTGCAGAGCGTGACCGAGCGACACCTGAAGATCGGCCGAATCCGGCGAGGCAGCCAAGAGCTGCCGATAGAGCGCGATCGCCCGCTCGTATTCTCCGAGGCCGACGCTGGCGGCAGCATGCAATGAAAGGTAGTAGCTATTGCCGGGCTCGAGCCTCAGCAGAGTATCGAGCGCTTGACGCGCTTGCAGATATTTCTGGCTATCGAGCAGGACACGGATGAGGTCCAAGCGCGCGGCGACGTAATCAGGTGCGAGCTTCAACGCTGCTGCGAGCAGCAATTCCGCTTCATCGAGTACTTCGTACCGATGCTGGATTCTCGCCAATAAACGGAGGGCCTCGGCATGGTCGCCGCATTTGATTAGATATGTGCGCAGGATCTTTTCGGCGTCGGCGAGGTCCCCATCCGAGAAGAGGCTTCCGGCGCGTACAATGTCCGATGGTAGATGTTTCGGAGCTCTAATACGCTCGGTCGCGGCCGCTGAATTTTCGCATCCCCAGTCAAAAGGTAAAGCCGTTCCAGCATTGTCCAACTCGTCGTGAGGGCGGGGTTGAGCTCTACTGCCCGCGCGAAAGCATCGATCGCGCGCGGAGTCGTGTAACAGTAGCCGCGCTCCTGAAACAAGAGACTGAAGCCAGGCTGCTGTTGCTGAAGGCGGCGCAAGGTTTCCAGCGCCTCATAGATTTGGTTCAAGCAACGCTGGTTAGCGGCGATCAGGTACCAAACGTCCCGGTTCAAGGGCGCAGAAGCGGATAAAATTTTAGCTGCATCG